>NZ_BAAAXG010000016.1 GCF_039535475.1 Streptomyces showdoensis
GAGAGAAGATACACCTCACGTGTGATATGCGGCCGCTTGCGGCATCTGCACATCCCCGACATGGCGCGGTCCGGCTGGGCCAGTTCAAACCGCGCCCTGAAGCAAATGGAGCGTCTCCCGGCCGGCCCGATCGTACGGACGTCCGGGCTATTGCCAACGCCGCGGACTGTGACCACATCAGCGAGCTGGTGACTAGAGAAGCCTGACCACGGCGGATCTGGGCTGGGACCTCACCCGCAACAGCCCAGCCAGTCTCGTACGGCTCACAACGCGCCCGCGCGGACCCCGGTCGTCGCCCTCGCCGACGGAGGCCACTCCTCCGACGGCGACATGATCACCGCGCGTTCAAGCTGCTCGGGCTCGGGACGCGGTGGTCGGCCAGCGCACCTGGGGCGCGTCGTCGGCGAAGACGGGGCCGCAACACGGCTCGGCGACAGTGCACCCAGATCACACCCGTGACGCATTGGGAACACTCGGCCTGGTTTCCCCGAAGTACGGCTGGCACGAGAACCACGGGTGAGCCCGGAACCCCTCACAGCTCTGCGCCACCGATCGACTGGGCGAGGGGCGATTAACGACCAGCTCGACGACGCCGTAGCACATCGCCCTGCGCACCGCTCGACGAGACCCCCGCCGCGTAGCCCACCCGGCTACGAGGAGGCTGCCGCGACCCACTCCCGGCCGAAGTGCCGCCGAGGTCCAGCTCGTAGACCACATCCCCCAGGCATCAGCCACGAAAGCCCCCGCTGCCCCCGCGGGCCGACTGGCAGGGTCACCTACCGACACCACGCAACCAAAGCCGACCCGGCACACAAAGCACCGCCCGAACGGACCCATTGCCGAGGGTCGTTTCGCGGTGAGCCGGCTCAGCCCGTATCCCCGAGGCCAAACCGGCACAGCTCGCGCACCCAGGGTCGCGAGCCACCGCCCACGAGTGGCCTTCTCCGACGAGCCGGTACACCGAAAGCTCCCGCGCCCTGCACGTCCATGGTCCACCAGGTTGAACCGGCCGAGGATATCCCCGTCCCGCGACCAGCACGTGGAAGGCGATCCCCCCGCTCTCCGCTCGTCGAGCCAGCGCCCACGGTGGCCCCCGGCGTCGAAGCCTCGAAGTACACGCGTCGCCACGGTCGGGCACGAGGCGGCGAAGAAAGGCCCTGTTCCCCAGCATCGAACGCGAGAGGGCGGCCGCGTGGTGGATCGCAGTCGTTCGAGTACGGGCATGGGCCACAGTACGGAAACCCCGCGAGGGGCGCCGCCCCCGGTTATGGACCCCGCCCCGGCCGGAAACCGCGAAGGCGCACCCGGCGTCCCGGCTATGCGCCTTCATCACAGAACGGCGGTAAGGCGCTCGTGTCCCGGTCTAGTCGGTCCTCGGCCTCACGATGGGCGTCGTCGAGAGACCCTGCCAGCGATCCTTAGCCCCGCGCGGCGCGCTGGGACGACTGTCCTTCTTCGAACGCATGCTCTTGGCCTGTCGGCACGATTCTCCCGCTTGCCTTGTCCGGAACTGGTCCATTTATGCCCATAAGGTTCACTCCAGAAGGGGGTCCGCCGGGCGCGACCCGACGGGTGATCGAGCAGTTCGCGCACCGCCCGGCAACCCCGGCCGACACCGGCGAACAGCTCGCCGTGCTCACCCCGCGGGAACGCGAAGTGACCCGCCTGATCGCGACCGGCCTGTCCAACGAACAGATCGCTGCACAGCTCTTCATCAGCCCGTTCACCGCCAAGACCCACGTCACCCGCGCGATCTCCAAGCTCGGCGTCCGTGACCGCGCGCAACTGGTCATACTCGCCTACGAGACAGGCCTGGTCCTCGCCGGAGGTCGGCAACACCCGGACCAGCAGGCATCGAACGGGACCTGACCGAGACGCGCCCCGAAGTGGTGGACACCCGCCGCTCGTTCACCTCTAAGTCCGCTCAGCCCTGCGGGCGGCGTACGCATCACCTCAAGGGGCTCAGACGAAACCCTCCTCAGGGTTTCGTGCAGCGCCCGGCCCTCGTCCCCGCCTGCCCACGGGCGATCCGGTTCCGGGCTGTCACTGGCCGGCGGCGAGAGCGGCTTTGAGGTAGGCGCCGCCTTGGCGGATGGCGGCTTTGGTGGGCGGACTGTCGCGGAGAGCGTTGAGCGACGCGAAGTCGTGGACCGTTCCGAGGTAGCGGACGGCGGTCACGGCCACGCCTGCTTGCCGTAGCCGGCATGCGTACTGTTCCGCCTCGTCCCGGACGACGTCGGCCTCGGCCGTGACGACCAGTGCGGGAGGCAGGCCGGCGAGTTGGGCGGCTGTCGCCCGCAGCGGGGCGGCCGTGGCTTGCGCAAGTTCCCCGTCGTCGTCCGTGTACTGCTGCCAGTACCACTCCAGGGCCTTGGTGGTGAGGAGGTAGCCGGACCCGAAGTGTGCGCGCGAGGCGGTGTCGCAGTGCGGGGCGGTCGTCGGGTAGTAGAGCAGTTGTGCGCGCAGGCGGGGACCGCCGCGTTGCTTGGCCATGAGGGTGAGCGCCGTGGCCATGGTGGCACCCGCGCAGTCGCCGGCCACCGCCAGTCTCCGAGCGTCCAGGGCGAAGTCCGGGGCGTTGTCGGTCAGCCAGGAGAGGACGGCGTAGAGCTCTTCGAGCGCTACCGGGTACCGGGCCTCGGGAGTGCGCGTGTACTCGGGAACCACGAACATGGCCTCACTGGCGGTCACGAGTTCGCAGATCATCCGGGTGTGGGTCTGTGCGTCGCCGAGCATCCACCTGCCCCCGTGGACGTAGAGGACCATGGGGAGGGGGCCGCTCCGCGCCGCGGGGCGGAAGGTCCAGAAGCCGACCAGTCCGGAGGGGCCGACAGGTGCCGCCCAGAACTCGGTGTCCACCCCGAAGTCGTCGAACAGGCGCCCCTGGGCTTCCAGGAGTGCTTCGCGGCCGTCGACCGGGCCGAGTTGATGCAGGTACGGCGGGTCCGCCGAGGCGTCGACCAGCTTCTGCACGACGGGGTCGAGGACCACGGCCGGGCGGTCGGGCCCGCCTCCGTCGGTGGCGGGCTCGTCATCCACGCGCCTCACCTCTCATTCCTCGTAGCGAACGGAATCCTGTGTGCCGGACGGCTTGCGTTCGGTCACTGGGCAGCGAGGACGTCACGCAGCTGGTGGCGGCTGCTGACGCCGAGTTTCGGATACACCTGGTAGAGATGCGAGCCGATCGTGCGGGGGGACAGCTGGAGCCGCTCCCCGATCTCCTTGTTGCCCAGGCCCTGCGCGGCCATCCGTACAATCTGCTGCTGCTGAGCGGTCAGTTCCGCCAGTGGATCGGGTCGGTCGGACGGTGCGGCGACACCGCTCGCCCGAAGCTCGGCGCGCGCCTCGTCGGCCAGAGCGGCGGCACCGAGCCGGGAGAACGCCTCCATGGCCGAGGCCAGGATCGGGCGGGCATCCAGTGGGCGCCGGCGTCGGCGCAGCCACTGGGCGTAGTGCAGCCGGGCCTGCGCACGGGCGAGCGGCCACTGGTCGCCGGCCGGGTTGACCAGCGCCAGCCGGAAGTGGTGCTCAGCCTGCGCGGGGTCGCCGACCAGCGCGGTGGCGTGGTGCAGGAGCAGCGTCATGCGGGTGGTCGGATGAGGCCGCAGTGCCGTGCGTACCGCCGCGACGACGGGCTCGACCTCCGTCTGCCGGCCGGTCCGCTGGGCGGCGGCGGCGAGGTCGACGATGGATGCCTGAGAGAGGAAGTAGTGCAGGGGGGTCCCGTCGTGGTGAAACAGCCGCCGGAAGTGGCGCAGCGCCCCGTCGTGGTCTCCCGCCGCCGCGGCGACGGTGCCTGCCGCGCGCAGCAGGCGTGCGTGGGTGGCGGTGTTCTCCTCCAGGTCGAGCGCCGTCCAGGCGGGGTCCGTCAGGATCCCGGCGCCGGTGGAGTCTCCTCGCAGGGCTTGGAGCGTGACGCGGAGGGCTTCGATGTCGACTTCGATGTGCTTCATCTTCTGGACGGCCGCCAGGGTCGCCGCCTCGTCCAGGAGCTCGTCGGCCTCCGCCCAGCGCCCGACGTCGATCAGGGCGGAGCCCATGGCCGAGAGGGCGATCGCGCCCGTTCCGATGGCTCCGTAGGAGCGGAGCATGGCGAACGCCCGACGGAAGGTGTCCACGCACAGGTCGGACTCGTCGGCCCACCAGGCGACCGCCCCCAGCGTCTGGAGTCGGATCATCTCCGCGATGCCCGTCAGCGGCTCCAGCAGGCTCGGCCGCCTGGTTCGGCTCAGCAGGGCGGGGGCGTTCGCGACCGGGTCCGCTTCGCAGAGGATGACGGCCCGCAGGGCGTTGACGGCCTCGTCCGCGACCAGCTCGGAGTAGGGCGTACTGACGGTACCGGTCTCGATGGCGTCGAGGAGGGGAACCAGGGGGCGCCTGACCTCGGGCAGGCCCGACTGGAAGGCGACCGCGCCGATCACGGCGGTGACCGCGAGGGTCGTCCTGGCGTCCTGCGGCAGGTCCGGTTCCAGGGCGCCCATCAGGAGCTGGAACGCCTCCCGCTGATGGCCGGACATGGAGAGAGCCAGACCGGCCCCGTTCACGGCGACGCCGAGCAGGTCGCGGTCCTCGGTCAGGGCGGTGACCTTGGCGTAGAGCTCGCGTACCCAAAAAGTGTCGCCCGCGTTGTTGGCGGCTCGCAATGCCTTGGCGTAGCGGCGTGCCCGATCCTCGGGGGCGGGACTGCACTCGGCGGACCGTTCCAGGGCTCGTGCGGCCGCGTAGAACCCGCCACGCTGTTCGACGAGTTCGGCGGTGTCCTCCAGCGTCGCCGCCACGGATTCGTCCTGGCCGATGCAGGCCGCGGCCAGGTGCCAGGCCTGGCGCGCCGGATCGTCCTTGTGCGCGGCCGCGAGGTCGGCGTGCGCCTGTTGGCGCAGGTGTGCCGGGGCGCTCTGGTAGGCGCCCGCGCGCACGAGCGGGTGGCGGAAACCCACCTGGCGACCCGCGATCGTGATCAGCCCGGCCTCCTCCGCTGACGCCCATACGGACAGGTCCGCGTCGACTCCCGCCGCGGACATGAGGGTCTGCAGGTCCTCCTGGTCCGAGGAGGCAGCCGCGTAGAGCACCATCCGCTGGGTGACGGCCGGCAGCGCGCGCAGCTGGGCGGCGAACATCTCCTGGATCCGCTGGGTCCGGGGCAGTCTGCCGTCGGCCTGGCCGAGAGGGCTGCCCGACCGCACGGAACGGCACAGTTCGATGATGGCGAGGGGATTGCCGTCGGCCTGGTCCAGAACCTCGGTCCGGGCCCTGCCGGTGGGGGAATCGGGCTGTGCGTCCAGCAGGCGGGCCGCTGCTTGGACCGTCAGCGGTCCCAGTGACAGGACGGGCAGGTGTGCGACGGCGGGGTCGGGAGCCGTCAGCCCCCTGGCTGCGAGGAGAACCGTCACCGGCTCGGCTGCGAAACGGCGGAGCACGAACCCCAGGACGTCGAGGGAGTCCCGGTCGAAGAGCTGAACGTCGTCGCCCAGCATCACGACGGGCCGACGGCGTGAGGCCTCGGCCAGCAGCGTGAGGACGGCGACGCGCAGCACCATCGGTTCTGCGGGTCTGGTGATCGGGGCGAGGCCGAACGCGGTCTCCAGAACCTCCCGCAGATGGCCGGGGAGATCGGCAGCGCCTGGAATGAGCGGAAGCAACAACTGGTGGAGGGCCGCGAACGACTGCTCCGACTCGCCGTCGAATCCTCGAGCCGTCAGGACCTGCGCTCCGGTCTCCCGGGCGTGCTCGGCCGCGACGTCCAGCAGCGAAGTCTTGCCGCTCCCCGCCTCGCCGGTGACGAGCAGGGCTCGCGGGGTGCTGCGACCTCGCGCGATCGCGTCCAGGATCCGGTCGACTTCCGTTTCCCGGCCCGTGAGCCCGCCCACGGGCTCCGGTCGGCTCGTCGTGCTCTGCCTAATTCCCACGGTGCGCCGCCGTTGACGACGGCCGGGGAGCGGGCACGCAGCCAGACCCGGTCGGCTCGTTCATGGTGTGATTCCCCCGTATCGGCAGCATCGGAAGTGCACCGCGCTCCCGGCTCCGCCAACCGGAAGAAAGAACATACTATTGCCTCATCGGGGGCCATGAATTGAGGCCCATTCTGCCGAGACGCCAAGACGAGTCCCCACGCGTGAGGCGTGGAGACGGCACGTATGACGTGGAGTCGGAGTGGCGCCCTGGGACGAAGGCTGCTCGCCCCAGCGGAACGTGACCCGCTGCCGGGCGTGAGGAACGGACCAGTCGACCGACTGATGCGCCCGCCCCGGTCTCCCGGCAGGCTGGGGCACAGCCAGATCCGATCTGCAGTCCGGCCCCGACGAGCGGGTTCCACGCCGGCGGCGCAGGCGAGCGACGCTCGTACGGATCTTCAACCGCGTGCCCGTCCCAGGAGGAAGTCCGTGCCCACTGTTCTCTCCACCGCGCCGCTGACAGCTGCCGACCGGGCGGAGCGCTGGCACGAGGTGGTCTCCGGCACCTTCATGCCGATGGACGTGAATCTGCTGGAGCGGGAGCCGTCGCCCGGAAAGATCGTCAGCAACCGGCTCGGCACCCTGGACATCTCCCGTGTTCAAGCGGGACCACAGGTAGTGAGGCGCACCAAGCGCCACATCGCGCGTGACGATCGCGCGTCGCTCATCGTCAGCCTCCAGCAACGGGGCACCGCGACGAAGGAGCAGGACGGGAGGGAAACCGTCATAGGGCCGGGTGAATTCTCCATCAGTGACTCGTCCCGTTTGTTCAGGATCAAACTCGAAGAGGAATTCGCCTTCACCTCGTTCCATTTCCCTCGCGAAGAACTTCCCGTGCGGGACGCGGATCTGCGGGCGCTGACCGCCACCACCTTCACCGGCGAGGAGGGCAGCGCCGCACTGCTGGCGACCTATCTCGCGCGCGTGGCGCGTGAAGCCGAGGGGTTCGACGAGGGTGTCGGCCGCCGGGTCTCCGCCACCGCGCTCGATCTGATGGTGATGCTCATCGACGAGCGCCGCGGACGCTCGGCTTCCGAGGGGTCGCCTGTCGCCGCCGCCTCTCTTGAGCGCGTGAAGGAACACGTCCTGCGCAACCTCGGTGATCCCGACCTGTCACCGTCCACGATCGCCGACGCGCATTTCATGTCGGTCCGCTACCTGCACAAACTGTTCCAGCTCGAGGGCCAGACCTTGGGAGGGTGGATCCGGACGCAGCGACTCGAGCGGTGCCGACGGGAACTCCTCCGGCCCAGGGCCGCGCAGGCGGGGGTGGCGGCAATCGCCCAGCGCTGGGGTTTCGTGAGCCCCAGTCATTTCAGCCGGGTCTTTCGCGCGGCCTACGGTATGACGCCGCGTGCATGGCAACTCCAAGGTCGGTCCGAAGCACACTGCGGTGACAGCCACGGTGCGCCGACGGAAAAGTGACCCGTGGTGGCCGCCTCTAGCGTGGTGATCAGGAAGGTGTTCCCCCTCGCGAGGAGCTGCGGATGTCTGATGCGACGACTCGTGTCGAGCCCTTGCTCGAACCCGAGGCCCTGGCGTTCGCCGCGGCGACGGCCCACCCGCCGTACCTGTTCACCCTGGATCCGGTCGAAGGCCGCAAGGCCGTGGACGAGGTCCAGTCGGCTGAGGTCGAACTCCCGGCGGTCGACGAGGAGTGGGTCACCGTCGTGGGTGGCCCCACCGGCCGTGTCCGGGCGAGGATCGTGCGGCCGACGGGATCCACCGGTCCGATGCCGGTGATCCTCTACCTCCACGGCTCCGGATGGGTCTTCGGCAACGCCCGCACCCACGACCGGCTGGTCCGCGAGCTGGCGGTGGGCGCCCGTGCCGCAGTGGTCTTTCCCGAGTACGCCCTCTCACCGGAAGCCCGCTACCCGGTGGCCATCGAGCAGAACTACGCCGTCGCCCGGTGGATCGCCGCCCAGGGGGCCGACAAGGATCTGGACGGGACGCGACTGGCCGTGGCCGGCGACTGCGTGGGAGGCAACATGAGCGCGGCGCTGACGCTGATGGCCAAGGAGCGCGGCGACGTGGTTCTGCTCCAGCAGGTCCTGTTCTACCCGGTCACCGACGCGAGCTTCGACACCGACTCCTACCACCAGTTCGCCGTCGGCCACTTCCTGCGCCGCGACGCCATGCAGTGGTTCTGGGACCAGTACGCCCCCGGCGAGGCGGACCGCGCTCAGATCACCGCCTCCCCGCTGCGGGCCACCACCGACCAGCTCCTCGGCCTACCGCCGGCGCTGATCATCACCGCAGAGGCCGACGTCCCGCGCGACGAGGGCGAGGCGTACGCCGCCAAGCTGCGCGCCGCGGGCGTAGCCGTGACCGCCGTCCGCGTCCAGGGCGTCATCCACGACTTCGTGATGCTCCACGCTCTGCGCCCCACGCAAGGGGCCCGGACCGCCATCGCTCTGGCCGTCGACACCCTCCACGGCGCGCTCCACCCGGCCTGACCCGCTGCGAGCGGCACGGGTCGGCCGACCTCGGACGCGGGATCCTGCCGACTCCGGGTCCCAGGTCCCCCGCTGCGGTTACCCGGGGCGGCCGGCGCAGAGAGATGTACGCGGACTGCTCCGACTGGCGCGCCCCGGTGGTGGGGGTCCTGACGGCGGCCGAGGCTGGCCTGGCGGTGGACGGCCCCGCCGCACGGGGTGCGCGGAGCCGCGCCGCATCGTCGTCGGGTCTCGGCGCGGCCGAGGTCCTCGGAAGGACGGGACCACATGGCGGAACAGGACGTCGGAACAGACTGCCTGCCGTTCGCTCGCGGGAGCGGCAGGCGCGTACGAAGGCGGAGGCTGCGGTCCCGCGCGCCACGTCCCGCCCGGCGGTCGCCCGCCGGGACGGTGGTCGTCGCGGCCGGTCTGGCACTCCTGGGCGCGGTCGGCACGACGCCGAGCGGTGCCGTGTCGCCCCCCGCCGTCGAACCCCGTCCGGGAGGTCCGGCACGGTTCGTCCCCGGTCCCTGCCCGGCCACGCCCGAGCCGGTCCCCGGAGACTGCGGAACCCTGGAGGTGCCCGAGAACCGGGCCCACCGCGACGGACGGACCATCAGGCTCACGGTCGCCGTCGTTCCGGCCGTGTCGGCGGCTCCGGCGCAGGACCCGGTGGTGTTCATGGAGGGAGGCCCCGGCGGCGAGGCGATCAGCGCCATCCCCTTCCTGGTCGGCTCCGGCGTGAACCGGGACCGCGACCTGATCGTCATGACCCAGCGCGGAGCGCTGTACTCGCAGCCGAACCTCGCCTGCCCGGAGATGGACCGGTTCAACGCGAAGGCCGTCGGGCTGCGCTACGACGCACCCTCGACCGGGCGGCTCCTGGTGCGCGCCGCGGAGGAGTGCCGGGACCGTCTGACGGCGGACGGAGTCCGGCTGAGGAACTACAACACCACCGAGAACGCCGCGGACTTCGCCGACCTGCGCACGGCACTCGGCATCAGGAAGTGGAACGTCTACGGCTACTCCTACGGGACCGACCTGGCCCTCACCTATCTGCGCCGGTACCCCGAGGGGATCCGTTCGGTGACGATCGACTCGGTCGTGCCGCCGCAGATCGTGAGCCTGCCCTGGGCCTGGGACAGCGCGCAGGAGGGAATCCGTGCGATCTTCGCGGCATGCGAGGCCCAGCCGGCCTGCAAGAGCCGCTACCCGGAGCTCTCCCGCACGCTGACCGAGCAGGTCCGGCGCCTTGAGGCGAACCCCTTGAGGCTGACGGTGCAGCCGCCCGGAGGCGGCGGTCCGGTGAAGGTCGTCCTCGACGGCGGCACGCTGGTCAACCTGCTGGTCTCGGACGGCGGCGCCCTGCCGTCGGTCGACGTCCCCGCGGCACTCGACGAACTCGCCCACGGGAACCCGGAGCGCTTCGCCCGGGCCCAGGCGGCCGGCGCGACGCCCGCCATCGGCGAGTTCGCGCACGGTCTGACCCACTCGGTGGCGTGCGGCGAATGGGCGCCGGGCTTCACGAAGGCCGACGTCCTGGAGGCCGGGCGCCGGGCGTTCCCCGGCTGGCCGGACACGGTCCTGGCCCACGCGCCGCAGCTCCCCTTCGAGTACGACCTGTGCCGCGTCTGGAACGTCCCGGACCGCACCGCGATCCAGCGGGTGGCCACCTTCAGCACGGTGCCGACCCTGATCATCTCCGGAACCTTCGACGCGAAGACGGGGGCGAGCTGGGGACCGTACACCGGCCGTACGCTGCCCCGCTCGACCGCCGTGCCGATCCCCGGGATCGGCCACTTCGTGGTCCCCCAGTCGCCGTGCGCGCAGCGCGTCCTGGCGTCCTTCCTCACCCGTCCGTCCGCGCCCGACACCGGCTGCGTGGCAGGACTCACGCCGGCATCCTTCACCATCACACCCAAGCTGGAGACCCGATGACGTCCCCCACCCCGCGCCGGCCCGCGCGTCCCTCGCGCCGGCTCCCGGCCGTGCTGGCCGGAGCCACGGCCGGCGCCCTCGTCGTCGGCCTCGCCGCGCTGCCCGCCCGGGCCGAGTCCGGCGCCGGAGCGCCGCTCGGCACGGTTGCCCGGACGGCGGGCGGCGGCCACTTCGAGCCGGGCCCCTGCCCGAGGACGGCGGACCCGATCCCCGATCTGGCGCGCGCGCACTGCGGAACGCTCACCGTGCCCGAGAACCGTTCCCGCCGCCACGGGCGAAGGATCACCCTCGCGGTCGCGATCATCCCGGCGGTGGGCAGGAGACCGGCGTCCGACCCGATCGTGTGGCTCGCGGGCGGGCCGGGTGACGACGCGGTCTCCGAGATCCCGATGGCGGTCGCCGGCGGCCTGAACCGCGACCGCGACGTGATCTTCATGTCCCAGCGCGGAACCTACTCGGCCGACCCGCAGCTCACCTGCCCGAACGTCGACGAGTTCGCCGCGGACTCCCTCGGCCTCGCCTTCGGCGCGCCGTCCACCGGACGCCTGCACGTCCGGGAGACGAGGAAGTGCCGGGACCGGGTGGTCAACCGCGGGGCCGACCCCAGCGCCTACGACGGACCCGAGAGCGCCGCGGACTACGACGCCCTGCGCAAGGCACTCGGCATCATGCAGTGGAACGTGTTCGGCATCTCGTACGGCACCAACCTGGCGCTCCACTACATGCGCCTGCACCCGGAGGGCATCCGCTCGGTGGGCATCGACGGCGTGCTGCCGCCTGCTCTGTCCGGCGGGGCCGTGACGTGGAAGGCCGCACGCGAGGGCTACGACGGCCTGTTCAGGGCCTGTGAGGAGCAGCCCGCCTGCAACAACCGCTACCCGCACCTCAAGGGCACGTTCGAGCGCCTCGTGAGCGAGGTCGAGGCACGACCGGTCACCACCAGCGTCACGGTTCCCGGCCGGTCCCGGCCGGTGAAGGTCGTGCTGGACGGCGGAGTCCTGGTGAACTGGCTGGCCTCGGCCACCCATGTGGCGGCCGGAGTGCCCCGCTCCATCGACGAGCTGGCCCACGGCAACCCGCAGCGGATCGCCGCGCAGTGGGCGGGCGGCAAGCTCAGCCCGCAGGCAATCGGAAGGACGTCCCACGGGCTCGCCTACGGCGTGTTCTGCAGGGAGTGGACACCGTACGAGAGCGAGGCCGACATCGTCCGGGCGGGGCGGCGCCTGTTCCCGTCGTTCCCCCGCTCGGTACTGGTCAACGCTCCGTTCCTCTCCTGGCTCCACCCGGACTGCCGCGCCTGGGACGTCCCCCCGGCGGACCCCTCGGTCCGGCAGCGGACGTACAGCGACATCCCGACCCTCGTCCTGTCCGGCGGGTTCGACGCGCAGACCGCTCCGAGCAACGGGGCGTACGCCGCCCGGACGCTGAGCCGGTCGACCGCCGTGACGGTTCCGTACGTCGCGCACGTGGTCTTCGCCGACTCGACGTGCGCGCAGACGATCACCGTCGCGTTCTTCGACCGTCCGGGCGCGCCGGACACGCGTTGCCTCGCGGGGCTCCGGCCGCCCACGTTCGAGATTGCGCCGTAGACCGCCCTACGGCGTGCTGAAGAAGGTCATATCTGTGCAGTTCGAGGCTGATTTCGGGCCGGGCCGGTCATGTGGCGAGGGCGAGGACGTACCTGTGCGCGTCCTGAAGGATGATCAGCAGGATGGTGATGATGAGCCAGGCCGCCCTGTGCCAGGCCGTGATACGGCTCCCGGCCTCGGGCCTTGAGACCGGCCCGGCGGGTTCGCTGATCGAGTGGGCAGGGCCCAGATGGCCACCTGCCCAGCGCTATTGGATCAGGTCCGTGTGCGGATGATCTGGGGAGGTCGGGCAGACGTAAAGCTGCAGATGGTTGCCTTGAGAAACCTGAACCCTGGGCGAGTTCGTCACGCCGGCTTTGGGAATCTCGGCAAGGGCTCGGTCTTCGTACGGGATCCAGCCGTGATTACTGCTGTCCCATTCGTTCGAGGAGATGGTGAGCAGCGGGGCCATCCTCGAGTCACACACGGTGCAGAATCGGGCGACGGGATCGGTAAGACCCCAGGGGGGCCAGCCGCCGACCTTCCAGCCGGGAGCCACGGACAGCTCGCTAGTGTAGAACGCTTCGGGGTAGGGGGCGTACGAGCTGTCCACACCGCTCCCCGCTGCCTGCCACCTGCTCCAGTCGCCCAACTGGTGCCGCAACTCGTCGGTCAACTCGAGCAGGTTGGGGTATTCGGCGACCTGTTCCGGAGCGAGCACGCACGGCTCTGGTACGTACTCGTCGTACTCCACCGCGAACGTCTTTGGTGGCGTGGCGAGGATGTCGGTGACATCGGTCGAGGATCGCCAGAACAGCGCGGTCGGCGGCTTGTGCTCCGGCGGGTGCTCGCAGGGGCACCACAACACCTGGAGCAGGTCAGCCTGCCCGGGCGGTCGCAGCAGGGGTACGTCGCGTACGTACAACTGGAGCAGGGGCAGCATCGCGTTCGGTCCCTCGTGCCACCCTGCGGGCCAGTCGTCAACCCGGCCGTCGTGCCATTCGTGTACCTCCTGGCAGTACGGCCACGGTTCATCGGCGGGCCATAGAAATGGC
The DNA here is from genome assembly GCF_039535475.1 of Streptomyces showdoensis. NCBI lineage: Bacteria > Bacillati > Actinomycetota > Actinomycetes > Kitasatosporales > Streptomycetaceae > Streptomyces > Streptomyces showdoensis. The sequence goes on from NZ_BAAAXG010000016.1 coordinate 12,951, forward strand.
CCGCCGACAGAGCTCTCGTGCGGTGCCGGTGACCCGGGGCGGGGATGCAGACGGGTCGCCGTGCGTGCCAGCGGGGCCAGTTGGGGGAACACCACTGCGACGTCGACCGTGCGTGGCGGGGTGGTACGGCTCATTCTGGCTCCCGATGGCGGTGATGCGGGGCTGGGGCTAGTTTCCGAGGTCCAGCAGTCCGGTGTTGCCCTTGGTGTTGGTGATGTAGATGTCCGGGAACAGCGGCTGCGAGGTTCCGTCCGAGCGCTCGACCCTGGCGGTCATGGTTACCCCCTGGGGAATAGTGCTGGAACTGTCCCGATAGTCGGGCGTCACCTGGTAGAAGACGGCGTCGTTGGGGCCGAGGATTCCGCCGTCCTTCGGTTCCTTCACGGCCTTCTGGGCGACGGCTTCGTAGGTTCGCATGCTGGGTGTTCCGGTGTTCATCCCGTACTGCCAGCAGGGGACGAGATTATCCGGTCCGCCATCCGCGGTTCCGCCCTTCCCGCCAAGAATGTTGGCTATCAGATGGCACCGGGCCAGCTGCGTCCCCGGCGAGTTCAGGCGGGCGAACTCCTGTGCGTCCTGCCAGCCCGTGATGTCCCCCGCTGCGGGAGAGCCGTCGCCGGTCGCCACGCCCAGGCAGGCCTGTGCCGTGGCCGCCCGAGTGCCAGGAGGACCGGGCGGCGTGGTGGTCTTGTTGACCTGCAGGACGGGATTCGTGCTGTTCCTGATCCACCCGTTGCCCGACGGCAGCGCTCCGGCTGGGGCATTGTTCAGGCAGGCGGCCTGCGGCTCGGCAGTCGAACCCGAGACATCGACCTTGAACTGTTCGGCTTCCAGCACTCGCTGGCTTGTGTAGCCCTCGGAGAGCTGGCTCGCGGCAGCCTGCTTGTCCGCGGCTGGGACGTGGGCGCGCAGGCAAGGCGCGTTCGCATCTCCCTTGAGTTCGTAGATGTCCCACCCGCCGGTGCTGTAGCTCGGGATGACCTCGGCACAGACAGCGCCGTCCAGTCCCCCTTCATGGGTGGCCGCGAAAGGGAATGCGTCACAGGTGTCCGTCGGGATGATGTCCGTGCGGGCCTTGAAGGATCCGCAGGTCCGAGCGGCTCGGGCATCCACGTCGTTCTTCGCCCGGGTCAGCGGCTTGGCCCGTCCCCAGCCGTCGGCGAGCTTGTTCTGCGCCCACAGGTAGCCGGCCGCTGCGGCCCCCGCGCCCGGGGCGCCCGGCGCATCGCTCATCCTGACGACCGGCATGACGCCGGGCACGACACAGCCGGGGGCAGGCGTGCCGGTGGGATTGGTGGTGTCCCGGACGGCGTCGTCGCAGCGGATCTTCTCCGGGTTGCTCCAGGAGGCGTTCGGGTCCGTGACCTGGGTACCCGGAGCGGTCACGTACATCTCGTACGACGTGGTGAAGTCGACCTTGGTGCCGGCGGCCGGGCTGGAGGAGTAGGACACGTTGCCGCTGGCGACCTTGCCCTTGATCAAGGTCCCGGTCGTCCCGAGCCACGGAGCGGGTTTGGTCACCGTGCAACCGGCTGTGCAGATGGCCCTGAACTTGACGTTCAAGGTGGTGACCGCCCCGGTTGCCTCCGTCATCGTGACCGTGACGAGTTCGTTCCACTTGGTGTCCGTGGCGGACAGGACGGCGCTGCTCGACACGTTGAGCGTTCCGGTGCCGATCACCTTGCCGTTGCTGTCCTTCAGCGTGTACAGAACGGTCAGGCCGTAGATGCAGTATCCGAAGCGGCCGAACCACCACTTGCCGGGGTCGATGATCGTGCACGAGCCCGAGTCGGCGGCGGAGGGCTGCGCAGCGAAGGCCCGTGGCCCACTCAGGGGCACGGGTGTGGTGCTCGTCGTGACGCAGGCCTGCACGGCGCCCGCCCTGCGCTCGCGGGATCCGGCCGGCGTGGGCTCGCAAGTCTCCTTGGAGCTCGCCTTGGCAGGGCGGGTCTTGGTCGGGGCGGGCAGGTGGGTCCGATCGCTCGAGGCGATTCTGCCGACCTTACGGAGGAACGAATCCGTCGACCGGCTCGATGGCGACGTTTCAGCATCATTCCGGGCGGGGGAAGTCTGCGAATCGGGCTGGATGGGCTGGCTACTGCCGGCAGTGGCGGTCCCGGCCGCTGCCGCCGTGAGAGTCACTACAAGGAGGAGGCTGGAAAGTATCCGTCTCGCGCGTGATGGAATCATGTCTTCTCTCGGTGGGAAGTCACCCCAGCGACACCTGATCGGCTACGCGATCAGGTGTCGCTGAACCGTCTGGTGAAACGTGCGAATTCACTCGGTACTGGGTTTCCGGCTCAGGCCTGTCCCTGATCGCTGTCGCAACGCGATGTGTGGGCGGGCCGACAGGAAGGGAATGCGCCCGGCCGAAATCAAAATGGGAAGGGTGAGGTTTCCCCCTCGGATCGGCCGACCTCGACGGAGACGTCACGGTCACGGCGGAAGCGGTGGCGCGCGGCGGGTGAGCCCTGAACCGCCCGCGTGCAAGAACGCGACGGCACTATCCGGGTGGGGCCGTCAGTCTCGGCCGACAGAGGAGGTGGGGTGCCGGCGGTGCCGCCCACGCCGCAGAACGGCATGAAGCAACGGAGCCCGCCTCGGACGGCCGAATCGGCGGCTGGTGTGGTTGCGACCGCCTGGGGCGGTGAGTTCGATCCTGGTCTCCCAGGTGCCGAGCCCGGAATTCGGTGCTCCTACCGGCTACCAGCCACCGATGCCAGCCCGGGCAACGTACGCCTGTCGTGTTCAGTGCGACCCCAGCGTGGTGCTCTGGTCACCTTTTCCGTGACGTCTCGCGCCGCGATCGTCACGGCGCGAGACATCATCCGGATCCGAGCGGAAACGGGCTAGCTGATGGACTGGATGGTGCCCCAGCCGCCGCTGCCGACCTCGATGCTCGGGCCGTCGATCGGGCCGTGGATGTCGGCGCCGCCCTTGTAGAACTTCAGGGTGCCGTCGCCGGCGGTCGCCCACAGGTCGGCGACCCCGTTTCGGTCGGCGTCTGCGGCTCCGGCGATCAGCGGCCGGTTGGTGACGGTGTAGCCGCGGCCGAACTCGGTGCGGTCGCTGAACGTACCGTTGGCCTGGCCGAGGTAGCTGTAGAAGATGCCGTCGCGGGTGTCACGGGCGAGGAGGTCGACGCGCCCGTCCTTGTCCGCGTCACCCGGGGCGGTCAGCGTCATGACGTTCCAGCCGCCCGTGCCGATGAGCAGCGGAGCGCTCACGGATGGGGTGGGCGCACTGGTGCCGGCGTATCGGTAGAGCTTGTCGTCGTAGGTGGCCAGGAGGTCGGGCTGGCCGTCGAGGGTGGTGTCGCCGACGCCGACGATGCGGGCGGTGGTGGGCAGCGTGCCGATCTTGATCGGTGCGGCGAGTGTTCCGTCGCCGCGGTTGGGGTAGACGCGCAGTTCGCCGCCGACGACGGCGACGATGTCCTCCATACCGTCACCGGTCCAGTCGCCGCGATGGGTCACCGAGGCGCCGCCCCACCCTCCGGTGCCGATCTGGATCCGGGCACCCAGCGCGCCGGTGCCGGTGCCCGGGTACAGGAAGAGCTTCCCGGTGTCCTCTACGGCGACGAGATCCGGCTTGTTGTCGCCGTTCATGTCACCCGCGACGGGGGTGACATTGCCGGTGATCCAGGTGCGTACGTCGTCGACGCGCGTGGCAACGGCGCCGGTACGGGTCTCGGTGGCGGGGGTGCCCAGGCAGCCGCCCTGCCAGGACCTGCTGGCGACCGCGACGAGCTCTCGGGTCTGGCCGTTGGTGCGCACGATCGGTCCACCGGCATCGCCCTTACATATCGCCGCGTCGCCGTCCGGGGCCAAGGTGACGTTCGCGGAGCTGTCTCCCGTGGCGGTGAACGCACCGGTGTGCAGCGTATCGGGGACCCAGGTGGTCTTCGTCTGGCCGAAGCCGGCCGCCGTGACGGCCTGGCCGGGCGTGACGGGGGTGGCGGCCAGGGCGAGGGGCTTCACACCGGCGACTCCGGCGTTCAGCTTGACCAGGACGAGGTCGCGGTTGGGGTGCGGGACGAGCTCCACGGCGCTGCGCACGGCGCCGGTCGTGGTCTGGGTCAGGTTGGTACGTCCGACGGTGACCGTGGTGGCGACGGCCGGCTTGCCCGCTGGGGGCTTGCCGTCGGCGGCGAAGCAGGAGGCCGCGGTCAGGACCCAGCGCTGGGAGACGAGCGTCCCGGTGCAGGCGCGCTCGGAGTCGCCGACGAGGATGCGAGCGGTGAAGTTGTAGGCCGCGTTGGCGTCGGGGCCCTGCAAGGCCTGGGAAGGGAAACCGACCAGGCTCAGGCCCACGGCACCGAAGGCGAGGGCGGCGGAGACCTGGGCGCGTCTCGTGAACTGTGACATGTGTTCTCTCCGAAAAGATGCTGAAGGTTTGAGCCGAGGCCCACAATCGAGCGTGGACGCCGGCCGGAGCCGGCCCCGGCCGGGCCGGAGGCGGGGCACGAGCTCAGTGGCCGGCGAGTCGGTCATCGGCGGGCGAACTCGGCGAGGACCGGGGACACGACGTCTTCGAAGACCTCGCCCGCCTTCTTCGCGACGGACTTCACGGCCGGGACGACGACGCCGCCGCCTCCGCGGGTGATGAGGTTGAGCGCGAACCCTCCGGCGGAATTCATGAACTCGCTGCTGGTGAATCCGTACTCGATGCCTGTGGCGACGACGCTGATGCCGCCGGCCACGAGCGAGATGCCCGCGAGGACGGCACCGATGGTGACGGTGATCGGCGCGGCCGGGAGGAAGAGGGATGCGACACCGAAGCCGGCCGCGAGAAGGCCGGTGGCCGTGCCGACCTTTCCGGCGGTGTCAGCCCACCACTTCGCGTCCTCCCACCACTGCTCCTCCTCGGTCTGCGATCCGTTCGGATTGACCTGGTCGTTCTGTGGAGCGTCGGATGGGTTGGTCTTGGTGTCCCGGTCCTTCTTCGCCTGTTCGGCAGCCTTGGCGGCCGCTTCCGCCACCTCGCGGGCGCGCACGTTGAGCTCGATCTGCCGGGCCTGACTCGCCGCGTTGGCTGCCGCGTTGGCGTTCTGGCCCGCCGTCACGGACGCATTGTGTGCGCTGGTCGCCGAGCCCCGGGCCTGGGCGGACGACGCCACGGCGCTGCGCGCGGCATCGATGGCGCGGTTGGCGGAGTAGTTCGCCGCGCGGGAAGCGCCCTGTGCGGTGGTGGCCGCGGTCTTGGCCTTGGCGGCGGACGCCTGGGCATCAGCCGCCGACTTGTCCGCGGCGTCGGCGTTGGCCTTGGCCTGCCCGGCGTAGGTGGAGGCCTCCTGGTTCGCGGTGACGGCCTTGGCCGCCCATTCCTGGGCCTCCTGACCTGCCTTGCGGGCGACCGCTGCGACCTCGGAGGCGAGGGCCGCGTCCCGCTGGGCCTCCAGCGCGACCTTGTAAGCGGCGGAAATCGCGCCCTTCATCGCCGATTGGTGGCTCAGGGAGTCGTGGTCGAGCTGGGCGGCCTTGTGCTGGAGGCTGTCGACCAGGACTCGCTTCATCCAGCCGGGCCCCTCCAGCGCGACCTCGGAGTACGAGCGGGTGTAGGGGCCGCCGGTGGTCAGCAGATTGGTGGCGGTGACGGAATCGTCCTCCCGCACCGCGGTCTCCAGCTCGGTGTCGAAGAACTTCTGAAGCGATTGCGGAGTGTTGGAGTTGAGGGCGTCGTTGCCCGCACGCGCGACGGCCTTTCCCGGATTCGCGTTCAGGATGCGGAAGATGTTGATGCGGTTCTCGGTCGCGCGGGCCCTCAGCACGCCTGACGTGTTGAAGTCGCCGACCGCCTGCGCGCTGCCGTTGGCCAGAGCCGCGGCGGCCGCGGCGGCGACCGTGGGGTCGGAGACCTGGGCGATGTACAGGGCGGTCTCGCGGTCGTCCTGCGCTTCGGCGAGCGAGCGGTCGAGGTCGATCCAGGAGTAGACGTCCCAGTCGCTGCCCGAGAGCGCGAACTGCGCCGCCTCGCGGGTCCAGGTGCCCTTCGCGTCGAGCAAGGCGATGGCGGCCTTGCGGCCGAGCGTGGCGGCGAGGTTCATATCGCCGCCGTTCAAAGCCTGCTCCGCCTGGGCGATCACGTCCCTGGTGGCCGCGTCCACCTGCTGCTGCTGGGCTCGCCTGCCGGCGGCGGCAGCCCGGTCGGCGGCGTCCGCCGCGGCCAGCACGGCCGCTTCCTGCACGGCCTGCTTCTTGTCCGCCTCCAGGTTGGCGAACTCGGCTTCGCGGGCCTTCTGCTCCACCTTCTCGGCGTCCATGACGGCCTTGGTGGCCGCATCGGCCGCCTTGACCGCCTCAGCGGCAAAGGCGGTGGACTTGTTGGCGAAGTCGATGGCCTGACCTGCGTACTTGACCGCCTCCTCGGCGGCGGCGGCCGCCTTCTCCGCGTGGTCGGCCGCCGCATTCGCCGCGTCACGGGAGGCGCGCGCCGACGTGGCCGCGGTGGTGGCCAGGGTCTGGGCCGCGACCGCGGCGTCGGTCGCCTGCTGAGCGGCGGTGCCGGCCAGCTGAGCCTGGTGCTTGGCCTCCGCGGCCTGCCCCTGAGCCGCGCCGGCCGCCGCTGCGGCCTGGGCGGAGGCGGTGGCGGCAGCGGCCGCGTTGCGAGCGGCCGAGGCGGCCGACGCACCCGCGCTGGCCGACTGCTGTGAGGCGATGGCGGCCTGGTCCGCCGCCGCGGCTGAGTTGCGCGCCTGGGCGGCCGCGTTGCGGGCCGCAACCGCGGCGTTCTTGGCTTCGCCACTCTTGGAGGCGTCCTTAGAGGCGGCGATGGCCGCGTTGTAGGCGCGGGAGGCAGCCGCTCCGGCAGTGGCCGCCGCCTGGGACGCGGCCGTGGCCGCCGAGGAGGCACGGCGCGAGGCCTCGACCGCCGCGTTCGAGGAGCGGATCGCCGTCTTGGCGGCCGAGGCCGCGCCCTGAGCGGCCGTGGCCGCCTTCGTCGCCGCGGCGGCCGACTTGGTCACGTTGTCCTTCGCCAGCGCCGCCTCGGCGGCGGCCGTATCCGCCGCCGCCTTGGCCTTGGCCGCGGCCGTGACGGCCCGTTCCGACGCCTCGACGGCGAGATCGGTCTTGGCCTGGGCGCGCTGCGCCTCGCGCATCACGACGGCTACGAGTTGCTCGATCGAGGCCGCCTCTTGGTCCCGGGCACGCGCGATGTGCTGGCCCGTGTCGAGGTACCACTGAATGTCGTCGGCGCTGCCACTGAGGGCACGGTTCGCGTACTTAGTGACCTCCGGCCCCGCATTGACGAGGCTCGCCGTGACCTCTATGCGCATGTCCTCGAGTCGTGCGGTGTACTGGCCGGTCGCCAGAAACGTCTCCAGCGCGCTCTGGGTGCCAGCGTCGATGGCGGCCGAGCCATCGCGTCTGACGGCCTTTCCACCGTTGTTGACCACCGCGAGAGTCGCGACACGGAGGTCTTCGGTGATGGCCGATCGATAGCCTGCCTGCACGAAGGCCGCGATGGTCGCGTCGCCTCCGTCGAGAGCAGCAGAGGCATCACGGCGGATGGCCTTCCCGCCACGGGCGAGGTACGAGAACACCGCGACGCGGTTGTCCTCCGCCGTCGTCTTGGGAAGCGCCTCGGTGAGGAAGACGGAGATGTCGCTGTCAGTGCCGCTCAGTGCCTGGCCTGCGGCGGCCCGGGTTGCCTTGCCGCCGAGCATGTAGGCGCGCACCGCTCGGGCCCGCGGAGTGTCGGGAAGGTCGAGCAGGCCGCCGGTTCCGCCGGAAGTGGCGGCCGCGCGAGCCGGTGGACTGAGGAAGGCTGGAGTGGAAGCGGCGGCCGCGGTGGCTGTCACGACGGTGACGAAACGCCGACGACTCCAGAAGGTTGTCTGCACGAAAGCACCTTCGTTCGGTCGAATGGTCCAGATGCCGGAGGGTCAGGGCACGCGAAGAGGACGCCCCCGAGGCGAGGGCTTCAAGACCGTCGGTTGCCCGTCGAGGGCGAACCGGGCCACGGGAACCGCCCGCCGAGGCACACCGTGCCGGCCGAGCCGACGAGGTGATGCCGAGCGGGCCGTCCGGCCCGAGCACCCAGCGGATCGTGGGGCTACTTCTGCGTCCGGATCTCGACGAGCATGTACTCGCGTGCCTCCGGGTCCGTCGTCTCGCCCACGGCCGTCCACTGGTTCGGCGTGACGGCGAACGACTTCTTCTCGGTGCCCACAGTCATGTCGACCGTGGCGTCGTAGGCGTTGCCCTTGACCCCGTAGACGGAAGGGATCTCCATGGTCAGGAAGCCGGAGTCGCCGGTCACCTTGAAGCAGACCGGCACCGCGTCCTCGGGGCGCCGCATGATCTGGAGAAGTCCCGGCTCGCTCCCGCAGTCGGCGAGGGTGATGTGCCCGTCCCCGCGCTTCAGCACAATCCCCTTGTCCCGCAGAATTGCGTCCGCATTCGGGTAGCGGAAGTCCTCCACCGCGAACCCCGGAATCTCCTCCGCGACAGAAGCGTTCGACGCCCCCGCGGCCGGATTCGAGAGGGCGGCTACGAGGGCCGCCGCTCCCATCGCCGCAACCCCACCCAGCGTGGCAATTCTTCTCATAAGGCGCAATTGATGTCCTTCACACTTCCCAGGAATTCCCTCACCGGGAATTCCGCGACCCGGTTGACATTTAGATTCGATACGAACCGACACGGCAGGCACCGGCGGGCGAGTTCCACCGCCGCCGTCCTCCAGGCACGGGCGACGGCGGCGGAAGCAGGGCCGGCAGACCACCCGCCCCAGCGGCGCATCGTGCGACACACCACGGCGGATCGGCACCGCAGCCCCCGTGCACAAGGACAGACATGACGCTAGACCGAACCTGTCGGCCGCCGGAGGGACCCCGCGCGCCACGAAGGGGGCCTGACGCGCCACGAAAAAACCGTGCCGTCCCGGCGAGCAGGGCATCCTGGGCGTCCCGGACGCCCCACAGCACGACGCCTGCGGCCTTCACCCGCGTCAACACCGCGGCCGCCCGACGGCTCGGCATCACTCCCGCCGAGTACGCAGACCTGCTCGGTACGGCCCCTTGACAGGCGACCTTTACCGCACTCCGGCATCCACCAACATCCGCCTCTGGGAACTCATGACCCTGCGCTCCTCATGGCCAATCCCTCATCGAGCCGTACGGCACCCGCGCCATCACCTTCGGCGGCCCGTTCAACTCTCCGACGTTCGAGGCCGCCGACCTCACCGCACCGCAGCCCCACCCCCGGCCTTGTCCGCCCTGCTGCGCAGACACGCCGACCGGACGCCGGCCGAGGCCGTCCCGCTCCACACCTGGCTCGACACGTTCCGCACCGTCCTCCGAGCGACACCGGACGCGGAGGTTCCCACCCTGCGCGCCACCGCCCAACGCCTGCCCCTCAGCACCCGAACGCTCCAGCGCCGCCTGGGAGAACACCGCACGACCTGGCCGGACGAACTCCAGACCGTCCGCAGCGAACGAGCCCTCCGCCTGCTCACCTCCACCGACATGACCCTCGGCTCCGTCGCCAGACACGCCGGCTACGCAGGCCCCGGCGGCCTACATCGAGCCGTCCGGCGCTGGACCGGGCAGCCCGTCGCAGCGTTCCGCGCCCACAGCGATGACGACCACCCCACCGAAGCGTCCACCGTCCGGCTCGGCTCCTGGACGAGGGGACGACACACCGCTGAGGCGGCCCCAAGGACCTCTTAGGGGCGCATGCGCGCGCGGCCGATAAGCAGAGCTCCATGGTTGTGAATTGGCGGGCAGCCGACAACTTGCCGGGGGAGGCAACCGGGAAGCACAAAGAATCCCCGAGGGCATCCGACGAGGACGCGGAACCGACCGGGCCGCCCCGTACGTTGAGCGGGGCGGGGCCACGCCGTGCGCACCCGACGAGCACCGAAGGGGCGGGGGACGCGTGCCGCAGCAGAGCCGCTCCGCGCGCCTGGCCGCGTCCGCGCTGGCCCTCGTCGTCACCGTCCTCGCGCTGTTCGCCCCGGGGGCCGGGGCGCGAGGCGTGCCCCTGCCCGCCGACAGGCCGCTCGCGCACCACGCGGTGGCCGGGTACCCCGGACAGGGGGCAGGACGGGACGACGTCCCGGCGCAGCAGGTCGCGGTCACGCACCGGCCCGACGTCCACATCCCGGGCCCGCAGCCCGCCGGCCCCGCGCGTACGGCCGTCGACACGGCTCCGCGCCGCGCCTTGGGCGGGCCCGACACGGGTCCCGGCACCGTACTCGCGCCACCGCACAGGCCGGCCGAGTCCGCCGCTCCGCGCGGCCCTCCCCACCGATGAGCACGCAGACCGTCCTCGACGCCTGACCGTCCTGCCCCGGCGCACACCGCGCGGGGCCGGTCACGCGTCCCTCCGTCCTGCCCTCATCGTGGAGTACGCATGTCTCGCGCACCCTTGTGGAGGGGGATCGTCGCCCTGGCGGCGGTCGCCCTGTCCCTCTTCATCGCCCTCACCCAATCCGCCCGCCTCGGCCTCGATCTGCGAGGGGGCACCCAGCTCGTCCTGGAGACCCGGGACTCACCCACCGTCAAAGCCGACGCCGCCTCCACCGACCGTGCTCTGGAAGTCCTCAGGCAGCGCGTCGACGCCCTCGGCGTGTCCGAACCCGGCATCGCACGCTCCGGCGAGAAGCGGATCATCGTCGAACTGCCCGAAGTGCAGGACCCCCGCAAGGCCGCCGACGTCATCGGCCGTACCGCACAGCTCACGGTCCACCCGGTGACCGGGGCGACGGCCGAGCGGGGCTCCGCGAAGCCCTCGGCCGACGGATCGCGCACCCTGCCCGACCCGGACCGGCCGGGCACCTACCTGAAGCTGGGTCCCACCGCCCTCACCGGCGAAGGGGTCAAGGATGCCGAGGCGGTGCTGGACCAGCAGTTCCTCAACGGCTGGATGGTCTCCCTCGACTTCCGCAAGGGCGCGGGCGACACCTGGGCGAAGATCACCTCGGACGCGGCCTGCGCGCCTCAGGGTGCCCCGGAACGCCGTGTCGCCATCACCCTCGACAACAAGATCATCTCGGCGCCCGGCGTCAACGCGGACGTGGCGTGCGGGGTTGGCATCACCGGCGGCTCCACGCAGATCAGCGGCCAGTTCGACCAGTCCGAGGCACGCGACCTGGCGGCGCTCGTGAAGGGCGGCGCGCTGCCGGTGCCCCTCGACGTCGTGGAGCAGCGCACGGTCGGCCCGACGCTCGGCGCCGACGCGATCGAGGCCAGCATCAAGGCCGCGCTCATCGGCATCGCCCTGACCGCGCTGTTCATCACCGTCGTCTACCGGCTCCTCGGTGCGCTCGCGGCCCTGGCCCTCGCGCTGTACGGCCTCGTCTCGTACGCCGCGCTGGTGGCGCTCGGCGCGACGCTCACGCTGCCGGGGCTCGCCGGGTTCGTCCTGGCGATCGGCATGGCGGTGGACGCGAACGTCCTGGTCTTCGAACGGGCCAGGGAGGAGTACCTGGGCGTCCGTTCCCAGGACCTGGCGAAGCCGGTGCGGACGGGCTTCGCCAGGGCATGGAGCGCGGTGATCGACTCGAACGTGACGACGCTGCTCGCCGCCGGACTGCTGTTCTTCTTCGCCACGGGCCCGGTCAAGGGCTTCGGGGTCACCGTGTCGATCGGCGTCCTGGCATCCATGCTCACGGCGCTCGTGATCACCCGCGCGCTCGCGGACTTCGCCGTCGCCCGCAGCTTCGTACGCCAGCGCCCCGGTCTGACGGGCATCGCCTCGACGGGCCGGGTCCGCACGTGGCTGGCCCGCCGCAAGCCGGACCTGGTCCGCCACCGTCGCCGCCGGCTCGGCGCGAGCACACTCCTGGTGGCGGTGGCCGTCGCCGGAATCCTCGTCCGTGGCCTGGACTTCGGCGTGGAGTTCACCGGCGGCCGCCTCGTCGAGTACAGCACCAGCAGGTCCGTCGACGCGGACACGGCCCGGAACGCCGTCTCCGACGCGGGGTTCCCGCGCGCGGTGGTGCAGGAGTCCGGCGACGGCGACATCACCGTACGCACGGAGAGGCTCACCGACGACGAACAGCGGCGCGTCACGGCGGCCTTGGAGAAGCCCGGCGGAACCGTCACCGTGGAACGTGACGAGCGGATCGGTCCGAGCCTCGGCAACGAACTGCGCCAGAAGGCGCTCCTGGCCCTGGGCATCGCGGTGGCCGCCCAACTGGTGTACCTCAGCGTGCGGTTCCGCTGGACGCTCGCGGCGGCGGCGGTCTCCGCGATGGTCCACGACGTCCTCCTCGTGGTGGGCCTGTTCGCCTGGCTGGGCAGGCCGGTGGACAGCGTCTTCCTGGCGGCGCTGCTCACGGTCATCGGCTACTCCGTGAACGACACGGTGGTCGTCTTCGACCGCGTCCGCGAGGCACGCCGCCGGGACCCGCGAGGCAACCTGGAGAGGACGGCCAACCAGGCGGTGGTCCAGACGCTCCCGCGCACGGTCAACACGGGCATGGGAGCCCTGTTCATCCTGACCGCACTGGCGATCCTGGGCGGCGACTCGCTGGCGGACTTCTCCGTGGCGCTGATCGCGGGCGTCCTGGTCGGCACCGCCTCGACCGTCTTCACCGCGGTCCCGATCGCGATCGCCCTGGAGCGCCGCAACCCGACGGCCCCTCCGGCACGGGGTCGCCGGGCCGAGGAGGAGGTCTCCGGCAGGTACGGCTCGTCGGAGGCGCGGAGGAAGAAGGAGAGGGGGACGGGGGCGGTCGTCTGACCCCAGGAGCGCGGTCCTCAGGCCGAGGGCAACCTCCGTCACATGCCGACCGGGATTCCGGTGGACGCGGCGGGGCCGTCGAGGGTACGTCCACATGTCGGCGTACCCTCGACCGGTGCCGCCCTCCGCGACGGGTGGACGGCGCGACGTTCCCGGGGCGGCCCGGTGCGGGGACCGGACGATGCCTAGTGCTGGATCAGACCGCCCACCGGCACCGGGGCGACGTGGCCGGTTGCCGGAAGGGTCCGGGCCAGGGAGAGGCCGATGTCGACCAGCGATGACCGGCGCAAGCGGGCGACGTCGGGGACCCTGGTCCAGACAGACTCGGCGACCTCGCCGTTCGGCTCGGGCCGGAGTCGGCCGCCGGTGACGCGGACGCGGTAGAAGACACCGACGTTGTGGTGCTCGGTCCCCGCGCGGGCCTCGGCCGCGGGAATGACCCGCGAGTCCACACCGAGCAGACGGTCCACCACCGCCGTGCAGCCCGTCTCCTCGGCGACCTCCCTGATCACCGCATCGAACGGGTCTTCGCCGTGCTCCACCCTGCCGCCCGGAAGAGTCCAGGTGCCCTCCCCCGTCTGCGGGACATGGCGGGCGAGCAACACACGCCCACCGTCGATGCACACGGCATACGCCGCCAACCGAAAACCCATCCTTGCGCCTCCCCGCCCGTACCTGCCCGACGTCCAAGGTCGACGTACCGGTCCCAGCGCTCGCACCGTATCCACAACAGGCCCGTGACGCTGCCACGCGGCCGCTTCGAGCCGTGGCCGTCAGCTCACCGGCGGCAGCGGCTGGAGGGACACACCGATGAGCGCGCCGGTGACACGACGGGCCGACAGCAGACGCGCGCGGATCGGGCGGGAACAAACGGCCTATCCCGCCCCGCTGCCCCTACCGGTCCGGGCCCGCCGCAGTGCGGCGTGGACGAGCCAGCCCGCGGCGGCGCCGACGGCGTACCAGGCGAGGTCGGGCGCGTTGAACGTGGAGCCGAGCACCAGACGGGCGAGGGTGCTGCGCCGGGAGAGCTCCGCGGGCACGGGACCGAGCTGGAGGAACTCGACCGCCCAGCTGACGGCGAGCGCGATCGCGGCGGCACGCGCGGGCGACAGCCGTGGGGCGACCGCGACGACGAGCGTCAGAAGCAGGACGGTGTACAGCGCGTCGCCGCCGTACTTGGCCACGTCCCCCGCCGCCGTCGCCCTGAGCCCCAGGCCCGCGCCGACGGTCAGCGCGGCTGCCGCCACCGCAGCCGCGCGGGTACGGGCCGGGCGGGCGGAGGCACGATCCGGTGCGGCGCGGTCCGGTGCGGCGCGGTCGGGGGACTCGCGGTCCGGGGACTCGCGGTCCGGGGACTCGCGGTCCGGGGACTCGCGGTCGGGATTCGCTGGTGCGGAGGTCATCCGGTCATGGTGCCGGACAGCCGGCGTGAGCCGCGCACGAGCCGGGCAGCTGCCGAATGCCGTCAGGTCCAGTCGTTGGGCGACGGCAGGACGCCGGGGACGGGTCCGGCTGTGCCCACCGCGTAGACCGCGCGCAAGCTGAGATCCGGGGAGGCGAAGACGCCGCTGCGGTACCCGGATCCGATCCGGTCCTGCCCCACAGCAGCGGTCGTGCTCGCGGGCAGCCCGCCGCGTACGTTGACGTCGACCACCTCGCCGCCGTCGCCTGCCAGGTGGCCGGGCCCGGCTCCCCCTGAACCGTCCCTGACCACACATCCCTGAAACGTCCCTGACCACACATCAGGGACGACCCGACAGCCCGGGACCCGCTTCGAGAAGCTGCGCGCGCAGTCCTCTAGCGATGACGCGCCGGTGGGAAATCCGGACGCCGGTGGGAAATCCGTTCGACAGGCACCCCGCGACGCACTGTGATGGCTCCTGCTGCCTGCCGCGCGGGGCGGGCCGACAGCAGGAGCTGCTCTTGGCAACCGGGAGAACCGCGGACGCCCGTCCCTCGATCGATGCCGCACTGGTCAGGCGGCTGGTCGCTACGCAGTTCCCGCAGTGGGCCGAGCTGCCCTCGGAGTTGCTTGACCCGGCCGGCTCGGACCACGTGATCTACCGGCTCGGCGAGGGGCTGTCCGTCCGGATGCCCCGACATGCCGGCGCCATCGGGCAGGCCAGGAAGGAGTCCGAGTGGCTGCCGCGGCTCGCCCCGCACCTGCCACTGGCCGTTCCCGTGCCCGTGGGAGTGGGGAAGCCCGGCTTTGGCTATCCGCGGCCTTGGGCGGTCTCCCGCTGGCTGGACGGCGAGGTGGCGACCGTAGGGGCACTGGGCGACTCGTCCGAGGCCGCCGTCGAACTGGCCGGGTTCCTGACCGCTCTCCAACGGTTCGACCCCGGGGGAGATCTCGGCCCAGGGCGTTCGCGCGGACCTCACCGCCCCGCCGCTGGTTGCACGGGACCGGGCTACGCGCGCCGCCATCTCCGCGGTCGACGGCCCGTTCGACACCGCTGCCATGACCGAGCTGTGGGAGGCGGCGCTGAGCGCCCCCGACCGGGACGGCCCACCGGTCTGGTTCCACGGCGACTTCCACACCGGCAACCTGCTGACCGTCGACGGACGCCTCAGCGCGGTCATCGACTTCGGCGGACTCGGAATCGGCGACCCGGCCTGCGACCTGGTGATCGCCTTCACCCTGATGTCGGCTGGGAGCCGGGCCACCTTCCGTACCGCGCTCGGCGTGGACGACGCCACCTGGATCCGGGGCCGCGGCTGGGCGCTGGCCACGGGCCTGAACGCCTACGTCCACTACGCCGCCGTCAACCCCCGGGTCGCCGCGCAGACCACCCGCCAGATCGCCGAGGCCCTCATCGGCTAGGTCGGCTTGACGGCCGGCGTCGTGGTGCCTGCGCAGGCTGAGCGGCCCGGTAGGCGGAAGCCGGTGGGAAGGGTCTCTCCGGCCAGATCTGAGCGTCCGCCAGTGGGCCATCGGATGCGGGGGCTGTCGGGACGGGGCGTCCAGCGCCGGGTGGATCCGGGGCGCCGGATCAGGCACCGGCCGATCCGGGGAACCAGCACGGGGACACCGATCCCCCGCCGCGTACCGGCGCCTGAACCGGTGGGACGCGCCGAAGGCCGTGCGGAGCGAGCGAAACCGGTTGCGGGTGCGGCCCGGTGCCTGAGACCGTGCGGGCTCCCGCAACTGCGACGAGGCTCGGATGACGATCTACTTCTATGGCGCGGACGAAGTCCCCTACGGCTGCTTCTCCAACTTCTCCGCCCACGACCTGGAGCTCGACGGGCAGGTATGGCCCACCTCGGAGCACTACTTCCAGGCCCAGAAGTTCATCGGCACCCGCCATGCCGATCTCATCCGTCGGGCCCGCACGCCGCTGCGGGCCGCCGAGCTCGGCCGTGACCCGTCCAGACCGCTGCGGCGGGACTGGGAGCGCGTCAAGGACGACGTGATGCGCCGTGCCGTGGCGGCCAAGTTCCGGGCCCACGCGGACATCCGCGGCATCCTGCTGTCCACCGCCGACGAGGAGATCGTCGAGAACACCGGCACCGACCACTACTGGGGCCGCGGCAGAACCGGGACCGGCAAGAACATGCTGGGCCGCATCCTCATGCGCACCCGCAGGCAACTCCGCGCCGAAACCCGTGGAAGCCACCACCAGCTCGGCTGACGCACCACAGCAATTGCCGCGTTCCACAGCAGCGGCCCGCCCACAGGGCTCTGCGTGCTCGGCGGGGCCGCCTGCCGCGGGTGCAGCCGAGCCGCCCCTCCGCACCCACCCGCCCGGCAGGTCGGGAACGAGCCCGAGGGACACGGTGGAAGGATGAGGCGGTGTCCGACTCCCTTCCTGAACTGTGGCTGCGCGGCCTCGCCTTCAATCCGGCGGCGCCCTCCGGCGTGCTGATACGCCTGTTGGAGCAAGCGGCCGGTGAGGCCGGTCCGTTGATGTGCGAGGGTCGTGACCTGCCCGACGATGTCGTGGACGCGGTTCTCCGCCACCCGGACCGGAGGATCCGCCGCGCGCTCGCCTGCAACCGGCACGTCGACCCCGCGCTGCTCGCCCCCTTGGCCACGGATCCGTCCGGGATAGTCCGCGGGTGGCTCGCCGGCGGGCCCCGCCCTCGCTTCCTCCTGCGATGGGTCAGACCGCTCCCCGAGGACATTCTCGTCACCCTCCTGACCGCCCGGGACGGGGGTGAGGACGGCCTGGTGACCGAGGACGAGATCGTCGCGGAGCTCAGTTCCTCGCGGCAGATCCCCCGGTCCTTCGCTCGGTCCATGGCCGGCCACGAGCACCCCGGAATCCGTGTACGGGCCGCCTGGGGATGGCAGTCGCTCACTCCCGCGCAGCGCGAGGCCCTGCTCGACGACCCCGACCCCG
Organism: Streptomyces showdoensis; assembly: GCF_039535475.1. Taxonomy (NCBI): domain Bacteria; kingdom Bacillati; phylum Actinomycetota; class Actinomycetes; order Kitasatosporales; family Streptomycetaceae; genus Streptomyces; species Streptomyces showdoensis. The sequence goes on from NZ_BAAAXG010000016.1 coordinate 29,983, forward strand.
CGGTACGGGAGGCCGCCGGGAAGAGCAGCTGGGAGCTGGACCCGGAGGCGGTGGAGGCCCGGCTCCCGTCCATCGGCTCGCTCAGCAAGTCGCACGTGCTCGGCACGTGCGCCCTGTCCCCCGCGGTCGTCGAGCAGTGCTTCGCGAACGGCACGGTGTACCCGCTGACCTGGAACCGCCACACTCCGGCCGATGCCGTGGCGCGGCTCGCCCGTCATCCCGAGGCGAGGGTGCGCGAGATGGTCGCCGCCCGGCCCGATCTGGGACCGGACCTGGTCACCGCGCTGAAGGATGACCCGGACCAGGGTGTGCGGATGCGCGCCCGCCTGCGCCCCTTCCCCCGTACCTGGGCCGAGTACTGGGCCATCGAGCGGGTCGTCGGGCACGGTCCGGACTGCACCTGCCCGATCGCCGAGCCGGCCGACGAGCCGTCCTCCGACTGGTTCGCCGCTTGTGCGACCTCAGAGGAACCGGTGCTCCGCCGGGTCGCCGCGAGCCGGCCCGGACTGCCGGCGGAACTCGTCGAGAGACTGTCGCGGGACGACGACGAGGAGGTGCGGATCCGGCTGGCCTGCCACCAGCCGCTGGCTCCGCCCGAGCTCCTTCAGGACGTCTTCGTCAGTCGCCCGGCCCACCGGCCGCACCTGCTGACGCTGCGTGCGTTCCCCCGCACCGGCTGGGCCCACCTCATCGATCACCCGGATCCCGAGGTACGCGCCCTGGCCGCAGCCGATCCGGCCCTGCCCGACCCTCCGGTGGAGGACTCCGACGCGTCGGTACGCCGGGCAGCCGCCGCCAACCCGAGCCTGGCGCCGGAAGCCCTGGAAGCCCTCCTCACCGACCCCCGCACGGCGGAAGGTGCCGCGTCCAACCCGTCCCTCCCCGTCCCCCGCATGCACACGCTCCTCGACCGATGCCTGAACGGCACCACCGCGCAGACGACGTCCCTGCACGGGGATACCGCTACCTGAACGATCACCCGTTCCTGATGCCGGCCGGGGCGCCCGGGCTCGTGTCCGTCGGGGCTGGACAAGGGCGGCGGGGCCGGGGTGGCTCCAGCGGCTTGTCCTTGCCCGCGCCGGGAGGGAGCCCGATCGCGTTGCTCAGGTCGACGCCCGTCAGATCGGCGCCGCCCAGTGACGCCCCCGTGAAATTCGTGCTGAGCAAGGTGGCCCCACGAAGGTCGGCGCCCGTCAGCAGAGCGCCCGTGAAGTTCGCGTGGGTGAGGTCGGCCCCTCGAAGGTCGGCACCCGTCAGGTTGGCGCCGATCCTGGCGTCGCCTTCCGAGAGGTTGGGCGGGTACGACAGTTCCGCGTTGTTCAGGTCGGCGTTGCAGAGGTTCGCTCCGCCCAGGTCGGCGGACGTGAAATCGGTGTTGGTGAGTTCGGCTCCCGTCAGATCCGCGTTGAAGAGGGCGGCACCCGTCATGTTCGCGTTGTCCAGGTGGGCCCCGGCGAGCTGACCTCCCGTGCTGCCGGAGCCGGCTTTGTCGTCGACGGAGGAGAATCGAGCCCCCTGCAGGTTCGCCTCCTCAAGGTGTGCGCCCGTCAGGTCGGCCCGAATGAATGTGGCCTCGGGGAGGATCGCGCGGCGGAGCACGGCGTCCTTCAGTACGGAGTCGCGTACCCGTACCTGCGCTGTCTCCGCTTTCACTCCTGTCAGGTCGGCCCGAGTGAGGTTCACCCGGGTGAAGGCGGCGTCGGCCAGCTGAGCGTCGTTGAGCAGGGCCCGGCTCAGGTCCACCGCGGTGAACTGGCCGCCGCGTAGGTCGGCGTTCCTCAGCCTGATCCCGCTGAACGGCAGCCGGGACGTCGAGGGAGGCCCGCCCGACACATCGCTCTCCGCTGCCAGCCTCAGTCCGCGCAGGTCGCTGCGTGACCAGTCGACGACCGCGGACCCGTCGCGCCCGGACGGGCGGTCGGCAAGCACACCGACCACGGCCAGGACGGCGGGCGGCAGCGCGGGAGGTGCGGCACCCGGGGTCTGCTTGGCGAAGCCGGCGGCAGGGACGGCAGCATGGGACCGGATGAACGCGGAGAGCACCGACACGATGCGCGGCTGGTCCCTGGCCGAGTCCTCCATGATCCGCTCCAGCGCGTAGACGCCACCGAAGGTCAGCTCCTCGTCGTCCTCGCCGAGCTGCTCGATCGCCGCCGTGAAACGCTCGGTGATCTGGCCCTGCTCGGCGATCCGCAGTTCCCTGTTGCCCTGCTCAAGGGTGTCGGTGCCCTGTCTCCAGGTGAAGATCAGCGCGGCGGCGGCAGCGAGGCCCGGAAGGAGCGAGCCGGCGATGAGCCACGCGGATGTCTTCGACCCGCGCCGACGGCCTTCCCAGGCATGCGGACGGCGGCTGTCCAGGCGGTGGCGTGACCGGTCCTCTGTCATCCCTCCATGGCACCTGACATGGAGGGACAGTGCCTCCCCGTGGCGAGCGCCCGGGTGAAAGCGTTCGTCCTCGCTCACGATGTCCCGCTCTCCACCGCCGGGAGGGCGAAGTGGGCGACTCCTTGTCATGGCGCCTGCGGCCCGAACCGGGCCTTGTACGCCGACGGGGTGATGCCGGTCTCGCGGCGCATCAGCGCGCGCAGGTTGGCAGCGGTGCCCAGGCCGCTGCGCCGTGCGACCGTCTCGAAGCGGAGCTCGCCCCGCTCGATCAAGCGGCATGCCAGGGCGAGTCGTTCTCCGGTGAGCCATGTCAGCGGTGTCGTGCCCAGCTGTTCGCGGAAGCGGCGGTGCAGCGTTGCCGGGCTGACCGCCGCGCGTGCGGCGAGGTCGGGGACCGTGAGGGGGGTGTCCAGGTGTTCCTGTGCCCAGGCCAGGACGGGAGCCAGGGACTGGTCCGGCAGGTCCGGCATGGGGCGCTCCACGAACTGCCGCTGGCCGCCGTCCCTGTGCGCGGCGAACACGAGCCGCCGGCTCACGGAGTTGGCGACCTCCGCGCCGTGGTCGCGGCGGACCACGTGCAGCCCGAGGTCGAGTGCGGCCGCGCTCCCCGCCGCCGTGAGGATGTCGCCGTCGTCGACGAACAGCACGTCCGACGCGAGGTGGACCGAGGGGAAGCGGGCGCGGAAGGAATCCGCCCACTGCCAGTGGGCGGTGGCCCGGCGGCCGTCGAGGACTCCGGCCTCGGCCAGCGTGAAGGCTCCGCTGCAGAAGCCGACGAGGCGGGCGCCGCGTGCGTGCGCCCGCCTGACGGCGTCGAGCACGGCCGGACGGTGGGGCGTGTCGGTGTCCGGGCGGTTGGGGACGATCAAGGTGTCCGCCGCGTCGGCCGCTTCCAGCCCGGCGACCCCGGTGAGCGTGAAGAACCCGTCTCGCATCAGGGTGCGGGGCTCGGGAGAGCACAGCCTGAAGTCGTAGAGGTCGCGACCGATCTCCGGTCTGCGCAGACCGAAGACCTCGGTCGCGCAGCCGAGTTCGAAGGGGTTCGAGTTCTCGTCGACGATCACGACGACCCGGTGTACGCCCGCCGAGGGAGCCGGTTGCGAGGATTCTTTCGTCATATGCGATTCCTAGCACTCACGCCGGTGGTGCGGAACGGATCAGGATGGGCCCATGAGCAACGAACCCCTTCTCCTCGGCAAGGCTCTGGCCTCCTTCGACGCCTTGTGGAGCCCCCGCATCGTCACGCGCGTCAACGACTACGACGTCCGGATCGCCAAGGTCGCGGGCGAACACGTCTGGCACGCCCATGACGACACCGACGAGTTCTTCCTCGTCATCGAAGGCGAACTGCACATCTCCTTGCGCGAGCCCGACGGCGAGCGCACGGTCCTGCTCCCGCAGGGGGCCGTCTTCACCGTCCCCCGGGGCGTCGAGCACAAGCCGTACGCTCCGTCCGGCGCCGCCATCCTCATGTTCGAGCCCAGCGGGACACTGAGCGTGGGCGATCGCCACGAGGAGGTACCGGACCACGTGGACGCGACGACCGGACACTCACTCGACTCCTGAGCGCCCGGGGCCCGCTCGTCGGCCGTCGCCGGCGAGGTGGGGCTGCCTGGAGCGGACCGGCCGGTCACGCGGGCTTCTAGACGGTGCGGCGGTTTCCCTGGTCGTCGCAGGGGAGTTCGGCGGCCGGGTGGTTGGCGGTGAAGTCGCGCTCCGCCTGCCGTTCGGCCTCGCTGATCGCGGTGGGTTCGACGTTGATGATGCCGCCGAACGGCCGGTCGACGTCCCGGATGATGCACAGCGTGGTGGTCAGCAGCGCGGTGATGACCACCAGGGTGATCACCTGGCCGCGGTTGTTCCTGCGCGGCAGGCAGATGCCGAGGCCGATCACGGTGATGGTCAGGGTGGCGAGCAGGAACCAGAAGATCGCCGACGGAATGCTGGCGGTGGCCTGGGTCAGCCGCTCCTCGCGTTCGTCGGAGCGCCTGTTGTCGGCGGCGATCAGCATGCCGAAGGCCGGCTTGCCCTCCAGCGTCTTGAAGACGGTCCGGAAGTCGGTCGACCAGACGCTGGGGGCGGGCGAGCCGGTGCCGTCCGCCATGGCCGGCCACTCCTGGGTGCGCACGGCGCGGGCGTAGCAGACGGCGTCGGCCTGGATCCGGGCCCGCTGGAGCTCGGGGGCGTATTCGGCGGTCTCGACGAGCTGGTCCAGGGCGCGGGCCTCACCCCGGGAGGAGACCTCGGCCTTGCCGTAGGAGCTGTTCGCGGTCACGAGGACGAAGGCGAGGAGGAGCACGGTCAGGGTGAGCAGGGGGCCGACGAGGTCTTTGACGGCCATGCCGGAGTCATCGTCCTCGGCGAGCAGTCTGGGGCGCAGGAAGCGGTTCGCGGCCAGCCCAGCGAGCAGGGCGAGGACGGCGACGATGATGACGAGCCACACGAGGGAGGACCTCCGGGAAGGCAGAACAGCGACGGACCGGAGCCTTTGCCGGGTCCGGCAGGCACGACGATCCTGGGCCGGAGGGGCGGTGGAGAGGAACGGGGGAAACGTTCGCTCGCCTTCACACGAGCGACACGCCTTGCGCCGCACGGCCCACAGGCCCTCGGTCCGGAGCCGCCTCTTGCCGGTCCGCTCCGGCACCGCCCCGTTCTCGTAGCCGACCGGGGCGGGTGAACGTGTGCGACCCCTGGCCGGATCCGGACGGAATCCGCCTATTCCGCGGTGGTGTTCGCCTTCTGTTCACCAACAACCTGAATGCATGCCTCCGGTATCTCCTAAACATAACGGGTCTGGACCACGGAGGTCCGGACGCGAAAGACCCAAGGAGTCCCCCCGTCATGCCTCCCTCCCCCGACGTCTCCCGCCGCACGCTGCTCGGCGGCGCCGCCGGTGCCGCCGTGCTCGCCTCGCTGCCGTTCAGCGTGCGCGAGGCGCTCGCCGCGCCCGCCCGCCCCGGCCGGCTGGAAGACATCGCGCATGTCGTCGTCCTGATGCAGGAGAACCGTTCCTTCGACCACTACTTCGGAACCCTCCCCGGCGTCCGCGGCGTCGGCGACCGCGTCGCCGTGCGCGGCGTCAACGGCAGGTCGGTCTTCCACCAGCCCGACCCCTCGCGCACCGAGGGCCACCTCGTCCCCTTCGCGATGAACGCGGCCCACACCAACGCCTACCGCAACGGCGCCCCCGCCTTCGGGTTCGTCGACTCCCTCCCCCTCTGGAACGACGGGCGGGCCGACGGCTACGTGACCGGGCGCAGCAGCGGCTGGCTCGGGCACGGGTTCTACGAGCTTGCCGACATGCCGTTCTACAACGCCCTCGCCAGCACCTTCACGATCTGCGACCAGTACCACGCGTCGGTCCAGTGCAACACGAACACCAACCGCGACCACTTCATGACCGGCACGAGCGGTGGCACGGTCAACGACACCGTCGTCTACAACAACAGCTACATACCGGGCGGTTACACCTGGACCACGTACGCCGAGCGGCTCCAGAGCGCCGGCGTCACCTGGAAGACGTACCAGGCCCGGGACAACTACGACGACAACGCCCTCGCCTGGTTCCGGCCGTTCCAGCAGGCCAGGCCCGGCGAGCCGCTCCATGACCGGGGCATGGCGATGGTCGGCGCCGCGGCCGACCAGGGCGACGGCCACAAGATGGGCGACGCGCTCGTCGAGGCGTTCCGCGCCGACGTCGCCGCCGACCGCCTGCCGCAGGTGTCCTGGATCGTCGCCCCGGAGGCCCTCTCCGAGCACGCCAGCTGGCCCCCGCCGTTCGGCGAGCACCTCACCGCGCGCCTGATCGAGGCGCTCGCGGACCACCCCGAGGTGTGGGCCAAGACCGTCTTCATCCTCAACTACGACGAGCACGGCGGCTTCTTCGACCACTGCATGCCGCCGGTGCCGCCGCTCTCCGCCGACCGGGGCAAGGCGACCATGTCCGTGGACGGCGAGGTCGTCGTCCGGGTCAAGCGCACCGACGGCGCCGTCGCGATGCGCGTCGTCTCCCAGGACGGCCGCTACCGGGTCCGTGCGGCCGACGGCTCCCTCGCCTGGTCGGACACCCTGCCGGCCGGGGAGACCCTGGTCTCCGGACCGCACGCCATGGGTCTCGGCCTGCGGGTGCCGATGCTCGTCGTGTCCCCGTGGACCCGCGGCGGCGTCGTCGACTCCACGGTCCTCGACCACACCTCCGTGATCCGCTTCCTGGAGCGCCGCTTCGGGGTGCGCGAGCCCAACATCAGCGCCTGGCGCCGCTCCGTCTCCGGTGACCTGACGTCCGTCTTCGACTTCTCCGGCGAGAACATCGTCTGGCCCGAACTGCCCGACACCAGCGGCAACGTGGCGAAGGCCGACGCGGCCGCCGGGAAGCCGTCGATCGCCGTCCCCTCGCCGCAGTTCTTCCCCCGCCAGGCGCGCGGCACCCGGCCCGCCCGGCCCGTGCCGTACGCCCTGTCGCTGCGCTCCCGGGTCCGCGACGGCGAGGTCGAACTCGATCTCCGCAACAAGGGCCGCCAGGCGGCCGTCTTCCAGGTGTACGCGGAGCCCGGCAGCACCCCCGACTTCTACACCGTCGGTGCGGGCGAGCGGCTCTCCGGCGCCCGCGCGCTCCAGGACGGCGGTTACGACCTGCGGGTCCACGGCCCCAACGGTTCCCTGTGGGCGCTGCGCGGAGACGCCGACGACGCTCTGGAGGCCCGGCTGAAGGAGGAGTCGGACGGCGACCGCGCGTACGTGGAGATCGAGATCGAGAACCGCGGCCGGCGCTCCCGTACCGTCCTCGTCGGCGATCTGGCGTACGGCGGCGGCGTCCGTGAGGTCCGGGTCGGGGCGCGCGACGAGCGCAGCGTGAAGCTGCGGGTGCCGGCCGAGCGCTGGTACGACGTCGCCGTGAGCGCAGCCGACGACCCGCGGTTCCTGCGCCGCTTCGCCGGCCGTTTCGCCGACCGGCACGAGAACCGGCACCAGGACCGGCACCCGGGCCGCGGCGGGGGCCGCACCCGGGGCGTCACCGACCCGGCGATGGGTCTCGCCGACGCCCTCGTCGCCGAGCTCACCACGGCCGCCGGTGACGAGCCGGTCGTCGCGGGCGGGACCACGGCCCGGTTCAGCGCCACCGTGACCAACCGCGGGCCCGTCGAGCTCCACGACGTGACCGTCGCCCTCACCGTGCCGTCCGGATGGACGGCGAAGCCGGTCGCGGACGCCCCGCCGCGGACCTTGGCCTCCGGTTCCTCCTACGTCGCGAGCTGGGACGTCACCGCGTCGGCCGACGCCCCCGCGTACGGCTCCGCCCGGCTGCTCGCGGTCGCCCGGGGCCGCGCGGCGGACGGTCTGCGCCTCGCGGACGGCGAGATCCAGGCCCGCATCGCCCCCTCCATGAGCGGGCACCTGCTCGCGGAGGACTTCCAGTCGCTCGCCGGGAAGCTGGTCCCGCGCGGCCAGGTGCTCGGCTGGACGGCGACGGCGCCGGAAGGCTGGTCGGTCGTCAACGCGGCCGCGATGCCCAAGGGCACGCCGATGTTCCAGGGCTGGACCTTCCACACCCGGCGCGCCTGGTCGGCCGGGGCCCAGAACCGGCCGAACTTCACCCGGGGCCTCGGCATCATCGCGGTCGCCGACCCCGACGACTGGGACGACACGGGCGCGCCCGCGAGCAAGGGCCGCTTCGACTCGACCCTGGTCTCGCCCGCGGTCCCGATCGCGGCCGGACGCACGGCCCTCCGGGTGGACTTCGACTCCCACTACCGGCAGGAGGCCGATCAGAAGGCCGAGGTCCGCGCGGTCTTCGACACGGGCGAGGAGCAGATCGTGCTGCGGTACGGCCCGGGCTCGCCGGACGCCGAGAACACGGCGGTCGGCAAGGACCTCGTCGTCCCGGCGGGGGCTCGGACGGTGACGCTCCGGTTCCGGATGTACGACGCCGGGAACAACTGGTACTGGGCGGTGGATCACATCCGCGTGAGCTGACGTGCGTACGGGCGGTGACCGGCGACCCCGGTCACCGCCCGGTTCTTCCGGGCTCCGGTCAGCTCCTCGCCCGGGGCCCGCAGAGGGCTTCGCGCAGGTGGGCCGCTTCCTCGTCGAGGTGCTGGAGCAGGGCCTGGAGGGCGGGGCTGCGGGTGCGGTGGGCGACCTCGGTCGTTCCGACGGTGCGGCCCACCGAGGGGAGTTCGACCGGGAGGGCGGCGAGCTGCTCGTCGTCGCGGAGGACCAGTTCGGGGAGCAGGGCGACCATGTCGGTCTGGAGGAGCAGGGCCCTCATGGTGAGGATCGACGTGCACTCGACCCGGTCGCCGGGGAGCTCGAGACCCCGGTCGGCGAAGAGCGCCCCGAGTTCCTGGCGCAGCGCGGTCTGTTCGACGGGCAGGATCCACGGGTGGCCGAGGGTGTCGGTGAGGGTGACGCAGGGGTCGTCGAGCAGGGGGTGGCCGGAGCGGACGGCGAGCCGGATGCGTTCCCGGTAGAGCCGGCGCTGGCGGAGTCCGTCACCTTCCTTCGGCGCGGGGCCCACCCGGCCCACGATGACGTCGAGTTCGCCCGCGAGGAGCGCCGGGTGGAGGACGTCCGGAGTGCCCTCGCGGACGACGACCGTGAGCCGGGGCCGCTCCCGCTTCAGCCGGGCGACGGCCCGGGGCAACAGGACGTTGGTGCCCGCGAGGAGCGCGCCGACGGTCACCGTGCCGTCCTGGCCCTGGCGCAGTCCGGTGAGGTGTTCGGCGGCGCGCCGCATCTCGGCGAGGACGGCGCGGGCGTGTTCGGTGAGGGCCTGGCCGTAGAGCGTGGGCCGCATGCCGCGGGGGACGCGGACGAAGAGCGGCAGGTCGGCGATGGCCTCCAGCTCGCGCAGGGTGCGGGTGGCGGCGGGCTGGGTGAGGTGGAGGGTCTCGGCGGCCCTCGCCACGCTGCCCTGGTCGACGATCGCGACGAGCAGGGTCAGGTGACGGAACTTCAGGCGGCCGTCCAGGAGGTCCATCTGCGGGGCTCCTCGCGGGAGGGGTGGGGGGGGCGGGAGGGGCGCCACTCCCCTGCCATAGCGATCTCGGTATGGGAAGAGCGCTTTTTGGCATTGGTTCGGCATAGCTTGATGGGCGCATGATACCGGCACGCGCCGGGACACCTGATCCGAAGTCCCGGCCTGGTATCGCAACGGAGGTCTGCAAGGTGCGCTCACCTGTGCGGCATTACGTAGGGGGCGGGTTCGACGGCTCGGGCGTGCCGTTCCCGCTCGTCGACCCGGTCCGGGGCACCACCGCGGGCGAGGCGCCCGCGGCCTCCCGGGAGCTGGTGGACCGCGCGGTCGACGCGGCCCGCGCCGCTCTGAGCGGACCGTGGGCCTCCTGGAGCCCGGCCGAGCGCGCCCGGCTGCTGCACCGGATCGCCGACGGCATCGAAGCGCGGTTCGAGGAGTTCGTCGACGCCGAGTGCGCCGACACGGGCAAGCCCCGGGAGCTGGCCTCGACGGTCGACATCCCGCGCGCCGTCGCCAACTTCCGCTCGTACGCCGACCTGCTCGTCGGCCGTGCCGAGCGGTCCTGGAACACGCCCACGCCCGACGGGCGCGGCGCCCTGAACTACACGGTGCACAAGCCGCTCGGCGTGGTCGCGGTGATCTCGCCGTGGAACCTGCCCCTGCTCCTCCTCACCTGGAAGGTGGCCCCGGCGCTCGCGACGGGCAACACCGTGGTCGCCAAGCCCTCCGAACTCACCCCGGGCACGGCCTGCCTGCTGGCGGAGGTGATGGCCGGGGCGGAGCTGCCGCCGGGTGTCTTCAACCTCGTGCACGGCGGTGGCGGGGACGCCGCCGGCCAGTGGCTCACCGAGCACCCGGGGGTGGACGCCGTCGCGTTCACCGGGGAGTCCCGCACCGGTTCGACGATCATGCGGGCCGTCGCCGGGCGGCTGGCCCCCGTCTCCTTCGAGCTGGGCGGCAAGAACGCCGGGCTCGTCTTCGCCGACGCGGATCTGGAGCGGGCGGTGGAGGGCACCCTCCGCTCGGCGTTCACCCACAGCGGGCAGGTGTGCCTGTGCACCGAGCGGGTGTACGTGGAGCGGCCGGTGTTCGACGCGTTCGCCGAGGCGCTGGCGGCCGGGGCGCGGGAGTTGACCGGCTACGGCCCGATGGTCTCCGCCGCGCACCGCGACAAGGTGCTCGGCTACCTCGGGAAGGCGGCGGCCGACGGCCGGATCCTCGCGGGCGGCGGGGTGCCGCGGTTCGGGGACGACCGGGACGGCGGCTTCTGGGTGGAGCCGACCGTGCTGACCGGACTGCCCGAGGACCACCCGGCGGTACGGGAGGAGATCTTCGGTCCCGTCGTGCACCTGGCGCCGTTCGACACCGAGGAGGAGGCGCTGGCGCTCGCCAACGCCGGACCCTACGGGCTGGCCGCCACGGTGTGGACGGGCGACGTGAGCCGGGCGCACCGGGTCGCCCCGGCCCTCGACGTCGGCATCGCCTGGGTCAACACCTGGAACCTGCGCGATCTGCGCACCCCCTTCGGCGGCGTGAAGGCGTCCGGCATCGGCCGTGAGGGCGGCGACCATTCCCTCGACTTCTTCTCCGAACCGATGAATGTGTGCGTGAAGCTGTGAACACCGTCGCCGCGAACACCACGAGCACCACGCGCACGGCGAGCAGCGCGAGTACCGCGGACGCGCCTGCCGTCGACCCGGCGGTGGAGTCGGCCGCCGAGCGCCTCGACACGGCGCGCCGGACGGGCGTGCCGTGCGCCCCGGTCCGTGACCTGCTGCCGCCCGGGGACCTGGACGCCGCCTATGCCGTCCAGACCCTGCTGAGCGACCGGCTGGTCGCCTCCGGGCGCCGGATCACCGGCTGGAAGATCGGGCTGACCTCACCGGCGGTGCAGGCCCAACTGGGTGTCGACACACCGGACTTCGGCCCGCTGTTCGACGACACGGCCGTCCCTGACGGGGCCGAGATCCCCTGGGGCGCGGTGCTCCAGCCCCGCGCCGAGGCCGAGGTCGCCCTCGTCCTCGGCCACGACCTCCCGCACGAGCGGCACACCGTGGCCGACGTGATCCGGGCGACGGCCTTCGCGCTGCCCGCCGTCGAGGTGGTCGGCAGCCGGATCCGCGACTGGGACATCACGGCCGTGGACACCATCGCCGACAACGCCTCCAGCGGCGTGTACGTCCTGGGCACCCGCCCCGCACTCCTGCGGGAACTCGACCTGCGGACCGCCGGGATGGTCCTCGAACGGCGCGGCGAGCCGGTCTCCACCGGGGCGGGCGCGGCCTGTCTGGGCAATCCGCTGCACGCGGCCGTCTGGCTCGCGGACACGCTGGCGCGGCTCGGCCGACCGCTGCGGGCCGGGGACACCGTGCTCACGGGGGCGCTCGGCCCGATGACCGCCGTCGAACCCGGCGACGTCCTCGAAGCCCGTATCGACGGTCTCGGTTCGGTCCGCGCGGCCTTCGGCCGCCCCGCGCCGGAAGGGGACGCCCGATGAACGCCGGCGCACTGGCCGAGGCCCTCGACGGCGCGGCACGGGACGGCCGCCCGCTGGCCGGCGGCGGCAGCGGTCTGACGGACACGGCCGCGGCGTACGCGGTCCAGGGCGCCCTGGTCGCGCGGCGGCTGGCCAGGGGCGAGCGGCTGACCGGCTTCAAGCTGGGCTTCACGAGCGTGGCGAAGATGCGGCAGATGGGGGTCTCCGATCTGATCCACGGGCGGCTGACGGACCGGATGGAGGTACCGGACGGGGGGCGGCTCGACGTCTCCGGGCTCATCCACCCCCGGGTGGAGCCCGAGGTGGCGTTCCTGCTCGGAGACCGGCTGGTCCCGGGCGGGGACCCGATGGCGGCGGTCGCGGCCGTGGCCCCGGCCCTCGAGGTCATCGACTCCCGCTACGACGGCTTCCGCTTCTCGCTCCCCGAGGTCGTCGCCGACAACACCTCGGCGGCGCACTACGCCGTGGGCGCCTGGCGGGCCCCGCGCGAACTGGGCGGTCTCGGCGTCCTCCTGGAGCTCGACGGGCGGACCGCGGAGACCGGGTCGACCGCCGCGATCCTCGGGCACCCGCTGCGCGCGCTGGCCGCCGCGGCCCGGCTCGGCGGTCCGCTGGAGCCCGGCACGGTGATCCTCGCGGGCGCGGCGACGGCGGCCGTGCCGCTGCCGCCGGGCACGTACGTACGGGCCACGGTCGCGGGGCTCGGCACGGTCGCCCTCACCACGGCGGCCGCCGGGGACGCGAAGTCCGGCGAGGGCGCGGTGTTCGCCGAAGCCGCTGGGCACGCCGGGGGCACGGAGTCCGCCACGACCGCTGCCGACGCCGAGACCGCCGAGGGGGACGCGTGATCGTGCCCGGTGCCGCGCCGCCACGCGGCCGTTTCCCGCACGTCCGGCGCGCCGGCGACCTCGTCTACGTCTCCGGCACCAGCTCCCGCCGGCCCGACGGCACCTTCGTGGGGGCGAGCGCCGACCCGATGGGGGTCACGGACCTCGACATCCGCGCCCAGACCCGGGCGGTGATCGAGACCGTCGGCCGCCTCCTCGCCGCCGCCGGAGGGGGCCTGAAGGACCTGGTCTCCGTCACGACGTACCTGGTCAGCATGAACGACTTCGGCGGCTACAACGAGGTGTACGCCGAGTACTTCGACGAGACCGGCCCGACCCGCACCACCGTCGCCGTCCACCAGCTTCCCCATCCGCACCTGCTGATCGAGATCAGCGCCGTGGCCCACATTCCGCAGGACAAGGAACCACCCAGATGACCATGAAACCGTTCAACCTCCACGCCTGGATCGAGGAGCACCGCCACCTGCTCAGGCCGCCGGTCGGCAACGTCCAGATCTGGCAGGACTCCGATCTGATGGTGACGGTCGTGGGCGGCCCCAACCGTCGCACCGACTTCCACGACGACCCGACCGAGGAGTTCTTCTACCAGCTCAAGGGCGACATGCTGCTCCGCGTCATGGACGAGGAGGGGCGGCCGCCGCACGACATCCACATCCGCGAGGGCGACGTCTTCCTGCTCCCCGCGCACGTGCGGCACTCCCCCCAGCGGCCGGAGGACGACAGCGTGGGCCTGGTCGTCGAGTACGTCCGGCCGCAGGGGGCGCGCGACGCCTTCGAGTGGTACTGCATGGAGTGCCACCACCTGGTGCACCGCAGCGAGTTGCAGCTCGGCTCGATCGTCGACGACCTGCCGCCGGTGTTCGAGGCGTTCTACGGCGACGAGGCCGCCCGCGTCTGCCCGAACTGCGGAGCCGTGCACCCGGGCAAGGACTGGCCCGAGGAGCTGCGGCCGCGCACCCGCCGCGACGAGGCGGGCCTGATATGACCGTCGTCGACATCCACGCCCACGTCTTTCCGGAGATCGGCCGTGCCGAGGCCCGGCGCCTCACCGGCTCCGACGAGGCCCCCTGGCTGCGGACCACGGACGGTCCGGACGCGGGGATGATGATGGCCGGGTCCGCCGAGTACCGGCCGGTCCGGCGCACCCTGTGGGACCCGGCGGAGCGCGTCGCCGACCTGGACCGGCTCGGGGTGGACGTCCAGGTGGTGTCCAGCACGCCGCTGCTCTTCGGCTACCAGCTGGAGACCGGGCGGGCCGTCGACTGGTGCCGTACCGTCAACTCCCACCTCCTCGCGTACGGCTCCCACGCCCCGCACCGGCTGGCCCCGCTGTGCCAGGTGCCGCTCCAGGACACCGAGGCGGCCTGCGCGATGGTCACCGAGGCGATGGCCCAGGGCTTCCACGGCGTCCACATCGGCAACCACCTCGGCGACCTCGACCTCGACCACGGGGCGCTCGTCGAGTTCCTCGCGCACTGCGCCGAGGAGGACGCGGCCGTCCTGGTGCACCCCTGGGACCTGCCGTCCGGCCCCCGGTACTCGCGCTACATGCTGGCCTGGCTCGCGGGCATGGCGGGCGAGACCCATCTGACGATCCTTTCGCTGATCCTCTCCGGCGCCTTCGAGCGGCTGCCGGCCTCGCTGCGCCTGCTCTTCGCGCACGGCGGCGGCAGCTTCCCGTACCTCCTGGGCCGCGCCGACAACGCGTGGCACCGCCGTGACCTGGTCCGAGCGGACAGCCCGCACCCGCCCTCGCACTACACCGACCGGTTCTCCGTCGACTCGGCGGTCTTCGACCCCGGCGCGCTGCGGCTGCTCGTGGACGTGATGGGCGCGGAGCGGGTGCTGCTGGGCTCCGACCACCCCTTCCCGCTCGGCGAGGAGGAGATCGGCCGGCTGGTCCGGGAGAGCGGGCTCACCCCGGAGGAGCGGGACGCGATCCTCGGCGGCAACGCCGTGCGCTTCTTCGGTCTCACGCCCGCGCCCGCGCCGGCCCCGGCTTCCGCCGCCGCGCTCACCCCCGCGGGGAAGGGGGCCGTCCGATGAGGGCCGCCGTGATCGGGTCGGGCAACATCGGCACCGACCTGCTCATCAAGATGATCCGGGGCTCGGGGGCGGTCACCGCCGCCGCGATGATCGGCATCGACCCGGAGTCCGACGGGCTCGCCCGGGCCCGCAGGCTGTCCGTCGCGACCAGCGCGGACGGCGTCGCGGGGCTCATCGCCCTCGACGAGTTCGACTCGATCGACCTCGTCTTCGACGCCACCTCCGCCGCCGCGCACCACCGCAACGCCGCCGCGCTCGCCCCGTACGGCAAGCGGATCGTCGACCTGACCCCGGCGGCCATCGGTCCGTACGTGGTCCCGCCCGTCAACCTCGACGAGCACCTCGACGCCCCCAACCTCAACATGGTCACCTGCGGCGGTCAGGCCACGGTCCCGATCGTCTCCGCCGTCTCGGCGGTGGCGCCCGTGCACTACGCGGAGATCGTCGCCTCGATCGCCTCGCGGTCGGCGGGCCCCGGCACCCGGGCCAACATCGACGAGTTCACCGAGACCACCTCCCGCGCCCTGGAGCGGGTCGGCGGCGCCGCCCGGGGCAAGGCCATCATCATCCTGAATCCGGCGGAGCCCGCGCTGCTCATGCGGGACACCGTCCACTGCCTCGTCGATGACTGCGACACCGAGCGGGTGGCCGCCTCCGTGCGCGCGATGGCCGAGTCCGTCGCCGCGTACGTCCCCGGCTACCGGCTCAAGCAGGAACCGCAGTTCCGCCGGATCCGCGAGGACGACCCGCTCGCCCGGCTCGCCGGCGGCCCACGGACCGGCGGCGGCGCACGGCTCCTCGTCTCCGTGTACCTGGAGGTGGAGGGCGCCGCCCACTACCTCCCGGCCTACGCCGGAAACCTCGACATCATGACCTCCGCCGCGCTGCGCACCGCCGAGCGCCTGGCCGAACGGAGCCCGGCCCGATGACCTCCGTCTACGTCCAGGACGTCACCCTGCGGGACGGCATGCACGCCGTGTCGCACCGCTACACCCTCGACCAGGTCCGGGCCGTCGCCGCCGCCCTGGAGGCCGCCGGCGTCGACGCCGTCGAGGTCGCCCACGGCGACGGGCTCTCCGGCTCCTCCGTCACCTACGGCCCCGGCGCGCACACCGACTGGGAGTGGCTGGAGGCGGCGGCCGGGGTGCTCGACCGCGCACGGCTCACCACCCTTCTGCTGCCCGGGGTGGGCACGGCCGAGGACCTCCGGCGCGCGCACTCCCTCGGCGTCACCTCCGTGCGGGTCGCGACGCACTGCACCGAGGCCGACATCGCCGCCCAGCACATCGGCCTCGCCCGGGAACTCGGCATGGACGTGTCCGGCTTCCTGATGATGTCCCACATGGCCCCGCCGGCCGAACTGGCCGCCCAGGCCCGGCTCATGGAGTCGTACGGAGCGCACTGCGTCTACGTCACGGACTCGGGCGGCCGGCTCACCATGGACGGCGTACGGGACCGGGTCCGCGCCTACCGCGACGTGCTCGACCCGGCCACCGAGATCGGCATCCACGCCCACCACAACCTGGGCCTGGGCGTCGCCAACAGCATCACCGCCGTGGAGGCGGGCGCGTACCGTGTCGACGCCTCGCTCGCGGGCCAGGGCGCCGGAGCGGGCAACGCCCCGCTCGAACCCACGGTGGCCGTCTTCGACCTGCTGGGCTGGGAGCACGGCTGCTCGCTGTTCCCGCTGATGGACGCGGCCGAGGAGCTCGTACGACCGACGCAGGACAGGCCCGTGCGGGTCGACCGGGAGACGCTGACCCTCGGCTACGCCGGGGTGTACTCCAGCTTCCTGCGGCACGCGGAGGCCACCGCCCTGCGCCACGGGCTCGACACCCGTGACCTGCTGGTCGAGGCGGGACGGCGGCGGCTCGTCGGCGGGCAGGAGGACCTGCTCGCGGACATCGCGCTGGACCTCGTCGCAGGGCGAGGTCCGGCCGGACCCCCGCCCGCCGCCGGCTCCACTCCCCCCGCCGCCCACCCCGCCGCCTCCCCCTCCCTCTCTCCCGCCCACGTCACGACGGAGTGACCGCCATGCCGACCCCGCCCACGCCCACGCCCACGTCCACGACGCTCGCCGACCGCGCCGCCGCGCTCGACGCCGCCGACGCCCTCGCTCACGTCCGGGACCGCTTCCTCCTCCCCGAGGGGGTCGTCTACCTCGACGGGAACTCCCTCGGGGCCCTCCCCGCGGCCGTGCCCGCCGCCGTCGAGGACGCGGTGCACCGCCAGTGGGGCACCGACCTGATCCGCTCCTGGAACGCCAACGGCTGGTGGGAGGCGCCCGTGCGGACGGGCGACGCCATCGGCCGGCTCGTCGGCGCCGCCCCGGGCCAGGTGGTCGCCGGGGACTCCACCAGCGTCCAGCTGTTCAACACCCTGCTCGCCGCCGCCCGGCTGCGCCCCGGCCGCCGGCTGCTCCTGACCGACCCCGACCACTTCCCCACCGACCAGTACATCGCCGACTCGGTGGGCCGGCTGCTCGGCCTCGACGTCCGCCGGGTGCCGGCCCGCGAGGCCGCCGCCGTGCTGGCCGCCGAGGGCCCGGACGTCGCCGTCGCCGCGTACGCCCCGGTGGACTACCGCACCGGTGAGCTGCACGACATGGCGGCACTCACGGCCGCCGCGCACGCGGCCGGGGCCCTGGTCCACTGGGACCTGTGCCACGCGGCGGGCGCCCTGCCCGTGCGGCTGGACGCGATCGGGGCCGACTTCGCCGTCGGCTGCGGCTACAAGTACCTCTCCGGCGGCCCCGGCGCCCCCGCGTTCGGGTACGTCGCCCACCGCCACCAGGCGGAGTTCGACCACCCGCTGACCGGCTGGCACGGGCACGCGGAGCCGTTCGCGATGTCCGGTGCGTACGCCCCCGCCCCAGGGATCACCCGTGCCCGGATCGGCACCCCGCCGCTCCTCTCGCTGATCGCCCTGGAGGCCGCGCTGACGGCCTACGAGGGCGTGGACATGGAGGCGCTGCGGGCCAAGAGCCTCTCCCTGACCGGCTTCTTCCAGGAGTGCGCGGACTCCCTGCTCGACGGCCTCGGCTTCACGATGGCCACCCCGCGCGAGCCCGCCCGCCGGGGCAGCCAGGTCGCGCTGCGGCACCCGGAGGCGTACCCGCTGATCGCCGCGCTCACCGCGCGCGGCGTCATCGGGGACATGCGCGCCCCGGACCTGCTGCGCTTCGGATTCAACGCCCTCTACCTCACCCACGCGGACGTCCTGCACGCGGTGGGCGAGCTGCGGTCGATCGTGACCTCCGGGGCCCACCTGGCCGCGGAGCACCAGCAGCGGCCGACGGTCACCTGAGGTCCCCGGACCTCCCCCGCACACCCACCCACAGCCGGTCCGCGCGATCCCCGAGCCGACGCCAGGCCGTCGCAGGGCCGCTGCCAAGCCGCCGCCCCGGGCGGTCGGCCGCCGCGCGGGCCGGAACCCTCGCACGTCTCTCCCACCCGTTTCTCACCGCCGAGAACCCGAGCACCCCGAGGACCCCCATGCGATCACTGCGTACGAAGGCGGCCCTGGCCACGGCGGTCGCCGCCGCCACCGCGACCCTGCTCGTGCCCGGCGGGTCCGGCGCGGCCTCCGCGGCCGCCGCCGCCCGCGCGACCGACCCGAACATCCCGGAGGTCTGCGCCGACCGCCGTCCCGGGCCGGCCGACCCCGGCGCGTACGGCATGCAGCTGGACGGGACCTTCCGGCACCCCGCCCTCACCCCGCTCGACGAAGAGCACGAGCACTCCTTCCCGGGCCGCAACGCGGAGTACGACACCCGCTCGTACATCAAGAACATGAAGGTCGAAGCCGCCTACGAGGGACCGGACTTCACTCCCGACTACTTCCACACCTGGCAGAACATCGTCGACTTCGACGGCCGGCGCTACATGTTCCAGTACGACCGCTCCGAGGGCCGGGTCTACGACATCACCGACGTGAAGAAGGTGCGGGTCGTCGAGCGCCTGAGCCGCGGGGACGTGGACGGCGACGAGACGAAGGCCAACGGCGACTGGGCGGCCAACGACTACTGGGGCGCCTCCACCATCCAGTGGAACAAGAAGCTCCGCGCGTACGTCATGGTCCAGAGCTTCGAGAACAAGCGGCAGATCCACGAGCTCACCGACGACCCGGCGCAGGACAAGTACGCCAACCCGGAGGGCGTCCGGAAGGTGCGCGCCAAGCCGGGCCTGAAGGGCTTCAAGGTCTTCCGGCTGGACGGCCCCCGGAAGAAGGACTGGAAGCTGCTCGCGACGGTGTCCACCGACGCCACCCAGAAGGACCCCCTGCGCAGCGACACCGGCACGGCCCAGCAGGGCTCCGGTTCGCTCGACACGCCGTACTGGACGGGCGACCGGTACATGTTCATCGCGACGGCGCCGGACGACACCTACTCCCGCACCGAGTACCCGACCAACCTCCACTCGGCCGGCTACCAGTCCTGGGACATGGCCGACCCGGCCCACCCGAAGCTGCTCGACACCTGGCACCTGCCGGGGCAGCGGACCGGTGAGGACGCGGAGTACCGGAAGAACCCGCGCTGCGGCAACCGCACGAGCTGGATGGGTGCGCGCATGCCGCTGTTCGTGCCCAGGCCCGTGGAGAAGGGCGGGCGTTACGCGTTCGCCGCGATGGGCGGCTACGGCCTGACCGTGCTCGACATCTCGGACCCGGCGAACCTGCGGACGGTGAGCCACCTCGACCTGCCGCCGTCCGTCGCGGGCACCGAGGGCGACAACATCGACGTGTCCCAGTACGAGCGCACCGGCATCGTCTACTACTCCGGCTACCCGCTCACCGAGGACTGTTACGAGCCCTACAAGGACGTCTACCAGATCGACGTCAAGGACCCGAGGAACCCGCGGCTCGTCGGCGCCCTGCCCCGCCCGGTCCCGCCGAAGGCGTCCGGCATCACGGACTTCTGCCAGCGGCGCGGCAGCTTCGGCCCCAAGCGCACCGGCTCCTACACCAATCCGGGCCGGCACACCCCGGGGGTGCTCGGCTACGGCTTCTACAACGCGGGCGTGCAGTTCTTCGACGTCTCGAACCCCGCCCGGCCGGAGATCGAGGCCTACTTCGTCCCGAAGGCGTACGGCAACGGCACCCCGGACTACGCGTACGGCAACCAGACGCACGGCGTGTACGTGGAGTGGGACCGGAACATCGCCTGGGTGCTGACCAACCACGGCATCTACGCGCTGTCCTCGCCGAAGGTCCTCGGCGAGCCGGACCTCGACCGCCCGGCCGAGCCGTTCCGCAACAGCGCGTTCTGAGCCTTGCCCGGCTCGCCTCTCCCCCCCGCACCCCCAGCCCCGCCGCCCCGCCCCCGTACGGGCACGCACAGAAGGAAACCCGCCATGGCCACTCAGGAAAGACCCGTCCCGGTCCCCGGCCCCGCATCCGACCCCGGTACCCGGGACGGCGGCCTCGTCCGCTCCCTGACCCCCCGCCAGACCACCATGATCGGCCTGGGATCCGCGCTCGGCACCGGTCTGTTCCTCGGCTCCGGGTCGGCGATATCCGCCGCCGGACCGGCCGTGATCATCGCGTACGCGATCGGCGCCGTGCTGGTGGCCGTCATCGCGGTCCTGCTCGGCGAGATGTCCGCGGCCCATCCCGTACAGGGCTCGTTCGGTGCGATCGCGCACAAGTACCTCGGGCCGTGGGCGGGCTTCGTCACCCGCTGGATGTACTGGTTCAGCGCGGTCGTGGTCATCGGCACGGAGGTCGTCGCCTCCGCGCTGTACATCCGGTGGTGGTGGCCGGGGGTACCGATGTCGGCGGCGATCCTGGCCGTGGCGGCGGTGGTCCTCGCGGTGAACATCATCAACGTGAAGTCCTTCGGGACCACGGAGTTCTGGCTCTCCACGATCAAGGTGACCGCGCTGTGCGCCTTCATCCTGTGCGCGGCGCTGCTCGTCTTCTTCGGTCTCCCGGACACGCAGGCCACCGGTTTCGCGCACCTCACCGACGACGGCGGGTTCATGCCGCACGGCGCCGAGTCCGTCTGGATCGCGATGTCGGTGGTGATGTTCGCGTACGCCGGTTTCGAGGTCGTCGCCATCGCCTCGGCCGAGGCCACCGACCCCCAGCGGTCCATCAGGACCGCGATGCGCCAGCTCGCGTGGCGGCTCAGCGTCTTCTACGTGCTGGCCATCACGCTGGTCGTCGCGCTGATCCCGTGGCGGCGGCTCGCGGAGAGCGACGGCAGCGTCGAGGCGAGTCCGTTCGTACGGGTCTTCTCCGACGTCGGCGTGCCGGCGGCGGCGACCCTCACCAACCTCGTGGTGCTCGTCGCCGCGATCTCCGCCGCCAACGCCCACCTGTACGGCGCCTCCCGGCTCCTGCACTCCCTCGGCGACGACGGCCTCGCCCCGGCACCCCTGGCACGGCTCACCACGCGCGGTGTCCCTGCCGCGGCGCTGGCCGCCTCTACCCTGGGCATCGCGGCGGCGGCGCTGCTCGCCTTCTACGACGTCGGGGGCATCTTCGGCATCCTGATGTCGATCGCCCTCTTCGCGGTGCTGCTCGTCTGGCTCCTGATCCTCGCCTCGTACGTGGCCTTCCGACGCCACCGGGACGCGCATCCGACGGAGTTCTCGGGCTTCAGCGTCCCCGGGGGCAGCAAGCTCGCGCTGGTGGCCGGGGTCGGAGTGCTGGCCGTCGCCGCCACCGCGATCGAGGTCCCGGACATGCGGCAGGCGGCGGGCATCGGGCTGGCGTTCACCGCCGTGCTCCTGGTCTGCTACGCCCTGACGGCGCTGCGCCGCAGGAGCACCCGCCGGACCTGAACAGAACCCGCCGGAGGGGGCCGGCGCACGGGGGGGGGGCGGCGGCGCCGTGCCACGGTCGAGGGCCCGTGGCACGGCGCCGCGGCGCGTCCGGGGGCGGGCGGGTCCTCGCGGCCGGGCGCCCGCCCGGGCAGGTGGGGGCTCCGGCGCGTCGGTGCGTACGTCGGGGCGTACGTCGGGGTCTCTGGCAAGACTTCCGTAGCCGAAGATCGTCATGGTTCGATGGGTGCTCAGCCACCACGGTGGTGGCAGGCTTCTCTCTTCCATAGGCCGAAAGGGAACGATGACCTTGGGCGACGCGGCCTCGGCTGACGATCCGGACTGGGAACCGGACGAGCACGTGCGGTTTGCCCGCTACCGCGAGGTGTTCGACAAGGTGTCCGACGAGGACGCAGCCGCCCTCGTCACCCGTGTGCTCACCGACCCCGATGCGGGCATGGCGAACAGCGCCGTCTGCGAGTACCTCGACCGACGGGCCGCTGAACTGCTCACGGACCCCGGCTATCCCTCCTGGTGCCGGGAGCTGACCGGTCCCGTGGCGGTGGACGACTTTTCTGCCCGGCGCCTGCGCGAGTGGACTCTGCTGCGGGCGATGACCTTGGGCGATCCATGGGATGCCGAGACCCTGCTCGTCGCCTCCAACTGGCTCCAGCTCCGCTCTGCAGAGGAGTCATCGGCCGTGACCATCCTGGCGACCCTGGCCGAGGGCGGCCGCACCCGGCGCATCCGCAACATCGCCAGGTCCCGCCTGCCGGCCCCGGCAGGCGACGCCAGGTAGCCGAACCGGATCACTGCCAGAGCCACGTCGGGGCGTACGTCGGGGCGTACGTCGGGGCGTTTCCGCACGCGGAGGCCTGGCGGGTCGGGACGGGTCGCGGTGTTCCGGGTGCGCCGTCCGTACCCTGTCAGTATGCGCATGCGCCCGACACTCACCTGGACGCCGCCCGCCGGTCTGCCGCCGGGCACCACGGATCCGCGGCCGATCGCGGACGCTCTCGGTCGGGGCGGGGTGCTGGTGCTGAGCGGGGCGGGGATCTCCACGGAATCGGGGATCCCCGACTACCGGGGCGAGGGCGGCAGCCTGAGCCGGCACACCCCGATGACCTATCAGGACTTCCTCGCAGCTCCGAACGCCCGGCGCCGGTACTGGGCGCGCAGCCACCTCGGCTGGCGCACCTTCGGCCGGGCCCGCCCCAACGCCGGGCACCGGGCCGTCGCCGCGTTCGGCCGCCGGGGCCTGCTTTCGGGCGTCATCACGCAGAACGTGGACAACCTGCACCAGGCCGCGGGCAGCGACGGGGTCGTGGAGCTGCACGGCAGCCTGGACCGGGTCGTGTGCCTCGCGTGCGGCGCCCGCAGCCCGCGCCGCGAGCTGGCCCGACGCCTGGAGGAGGCCAACCCGGGCTTCGCGCCGGTGGCCGCCGGGATCAACCCCGACGGTGACGCCGACCTCGACGACGAGCAGGTCGCGGGCTTCCGGGTGCTGCCCTGCGAGAGCTGCGGCGGGATCCTCAAACCCGACGTGGTGTTCTTCGGCGAGAACGTCCCTCCGGACCGCGTCGAACACTGCCGCCGGCTGGTCCGGGAGGCCGCCTCACTGCTGGTCCTCGGCTCCTCGCTGACGGTGATGTCGGGGCTCCGCTTCGTCCGTCAGGCCGCCGAGGCGGGCAAGCCGGTGCTGATCGTCAACCGGGATCCGACACGCGGGGACGCCCACGCGGTCACCCGGGTCGCCCTCCCCTTGGGGTCGACGCTCACCGCGGTCGCGGAGCTGCTCGGCGTCCCGGCCGACACGGCGTAGACGTCGGTCTCACCGCCGGGCCGCCGACGGCGTCGCCCGCGCAGCGGCGTTGCCACCCGCGATCAGTCTCGTATCCGTGGCATTCTTCGCGCGGGTGGGGCCGAGATCGGACGCCTCGCCCGAGTCGACGAGCACTCCACGACGGCGCGGGGGCACGAGGACCCCCGGCGAGCCCCGGACGGCGCGCCGGCGGGTTTCCCGCGACGCCGGGTCGGCATATCCGGACACCGACGGACTGAAGGCTGGGCCATGCGGAAACTGATCTACGGCATGAACCTGACCCTGGACGGCTACATCGCCGCGCCCGGCGACGACATCGGCTGGAGCGGACCGCCGAGCGAGGAACTGTTCCAGTGGTGGCTCGACTACGAGCAGCAGAGCGACCTGACCCTCTACGGGCGCAAGCTGTGGGAGACGATGAGCGCCTACTGGCCGACCGGCGACCAGCAGCCCGGCGCCACCCCGGCGGAGATCCGGTTCGCGCGGAACTGGCGTGACACGCCGAAGGTGGTGTTCTCCTCGACGCTCGACCAGGTCGACGGGAACGCCCGCCTGGTCACCGGCGACGCGCTCGCCGAGATCACCCGGCTCAAGGCCGAGGACGGCGGCCCGATGACCATCGGCGGCGCGACGCTCGCCGGGGCGGCCGTGCGCGCGGGGCTCGTCGACGAGTACGCGATCGCGACCCATCCGGTCCTGGTGGGCAGCGGCACGCCGTTCTTCACCGCGCTGGACGGCTGGGTGAAGCTGAACCTGGTGGAGACCCGGACGTTTCCCGGCGGCGTGGTCCTGACCAGGTACGAGACGAGGCGCTGAGCCGCGACGCCCGGGCCGGCGCACGTCCACGCGGCCTTGTCGCCTCGCCGCGCAGGCATCACAGTGTGACTCCATGGACGCCATGCGTGACTTCCGGGCAGCTGGTCGCCGTGCCTGACCTCGTGGGTGGCCGACCGCCGCAGCAGCTGCGGTCGGCCGCGGCGAGCGGCGTGGTGGACGGGTCGCTCACCCTGCCCGCGGACGTGGTCGCCGAGTTGGGGCGCCGGGTCTGGGAGCTCGTCTCGGAGCACGGGGACGCGGCGGGGCAGGGGGCGGGGAAGGAACGGGCGACGCAAGGGCGCGCGGTCGAACGGGCCCTTCCGGTGGCTTCGCCCGGGGCGCGTGGGCTGGCGGCCGGGCTGCGTGGGGAGCCCTTGCCGGAGGCGGCCGCCGGCGATCCGCTCGCCCTGGTGGACGCTGTCGGCCGGCTGCTGCGCGAGGGCAACGCGCACCCCGACCACCCGGACTTCCTCGCGTTCGTGCCCTCCCCCGGGACCGTCACCGGGGTGCTCGGCGCCGCCCTGGCCGCCGGGTTCGCGGTGCCGACCGGGTGGCGGTTCACCGGGGCGGTCTCCAGCGCGATCGAGTCGGCCGCCGTCCGATGGCTGGTCGAGCTGCTGGGGCTGTCCCCGCGGTACTCGGGCTTGTTCGTGTCCGGGGGCTCGACCGCCAACCTGACCGCCCTGACCGCGGCCCGCGACGCCCTCGTGGGCACGGAGGCCCCCGGCGCCACGGCCTACTTCTCCGATCAGACGCACCTCTCCGTCCCCCGCGCGCTCCACGTCCTGGGCATCGGCCGGGACCGCGTCCGGGTCCTGCCCGCGGACGCACAGCGGCGGATCCCCGTGGCCGACCTGGTCCGCCGCGTGGCCCGGGACCGCCGCGACGGGCTGCGGCCCTTCCTCGTGGTGGCCAACGCGGGCACCACGGCCACCGGAGACGTCGACCCCTTGCCCGAACTGGCCGCCTTCTGCCGCGACGAGGGCCTGTGGCTGCACGTGGACGGC
This sequence comes from Streptomyces showdoensis, assembly GCF_039535475.1. NCBI lineage: Bacteria > Bacillati > Actinomycetota > Actinomycetes > Kitasatosporales > Streptomycetaceae > Streptomyces > Streptomyces showdoensis. The sequence continues at coordinate 55,144 of NZ_BAAAXG010000016.1, forward strand.
GCCTTCGGCGCGCCCGCCGCGCTGACCGCCCGCGGTCGTGCCGCGCTGGCGGGCCTGGACGCGGCGGATTCGGTGAGCGTCGACCCGCACAAGTGGCTGTTCCAGCCCGCCGGAACGGGGTGCGTGCTGCTCCGCGACCCCGCCCGCCTGGGGCCACGCGTTCGGTGTCGCCCTCCCCGGCTATCTGGAGGCGGGCGCCACCGCTGACGGAGACGGGGAGGTGGACTACCTGCAGTGGGGGGTGGAGCAGACGCGGGAGTTCCGGGCGCTGCGCCTGTGGATGTCGCTGAAGGTGTTCGGCGCGGACGCCTTCCGTGCCGCCGTGGAGCGCGGCATGCGGACGGCCGACGACACCGCCGCGTACATCCGCTGCCGGCCCGAGTTCGAGGTGGTCACGGGGCCCTCGCTGGCTGTCGTCACCTTCCGGGGGGTTCCGCCGGCCGACGCCCCGCCGCGGAGTCCGGCGGAGGTCGACGGGCTGGTCGAGGAGGTCTGCCGTGATCTGCGGGCGGAGGGACGCGCCATGGTCGTCCCCGTCGGCGTGGGCGGCCGTCGGGTGTTCCGGCTGTGCGTGATCAATCCGCGTGTGGAACGGGACGGGGTGCGTGGCGTCGTCGACCGGATCGCCGAGCTGTGGACGGCTCGTGCCGGGTCCCGTGAGCGGCCGGGGGGCACGGCGTGATCGCCGGGCGGCCGGTGCGAGGAGGGCCCGCGGGAGAGGGGAACGGTGACCGGGACGGGTGGGCCGAGCCTCTCGACGCGGACGTCCTACGGGCCGAGGCCGTGCGCGGCGCCGGTCTGGACGACTTCGGCGCCCCCGGTCACGTACCCGCCCTGGACCTGCTCGTATCGGCGCTGGAGACCGAGGCCGCGCTCACAGCCGGCCGGTCGGGCCGAGGTACGGGGCACCCTCCTCCGCGCGCTGCGCACCCGCCTGTGGCTGCACGCGCGCCCCGTGCCCGCCGTATCCGCCGTGGAGCAGCGGCCGCCCGTCGTCCTCGTCGGGCTGCCCCGGACCGGCAGCACGGTGCTGCACCGGCTGCTCGCCCTCCATCCGGCACTGCGGGCGCCGTGCCTGTGGGAGCTCCTCTCACCGGTCGCTCCGCCCGGAGCCGTCGGGGCGGGCGATCCGGTCGCGGAGGCCGAGCGGTACGTGGCCGACCTGCACCGGACGGCGCCCGAGCTGGCCCGCGTCCACCCCACCGGGGCGTACGAGCCGGAGGAGTGCGAGCACCTGATGAACGCGGACTTCCGCAACAGCGTCCTCGGGCTGCTCAGTTACCGCGTCCCGAGCTACGCCTCCTGGCTCCTGGCGCAGGATCTGACGTCCGCGTACGAGCTCCACCGGGCGCAACTCGCCCACGTGCTGGCCCGGCGTCCGGCCCCGGCCGGCGCGCGGCTCGTCCTGAAGAGCCCCTCGCACCTGTGGCATCTGCCCTCGTTGGACCGGGTGTACCCCGGCGCGCGGTTCGTCGTCCTCGAACGGGACGTCGAGGAGGCGATCGGCTCCGTCTGCGGGCTGGTGGTCGCGGCCCGGCGCCGGCGCAGCGCCGGGGTCGACCCCGTGGAGATCGGCCGGGAGATGACCCGCCGCCACGCGCACCGGTCTCGCGAGGCTGTACGCGTTCACCGGCGACCCGTCGGTCGCCGACCGGTGTCTGCCGGTCCGCTTCACGGATCTGGTGGCCGATCCGGTGGGGACCACGGCCCGCGTTCTGGCCTGGCTGGGGCTCCCCGTCGACCAGGCCGTGCGCGGGCTCTGGCGCGAGCACCTCGCGCACCACCCCCGTCCCCCGCACCTCCACCCCCGCGCGGCCTGCGGCCTGCCCGCGGCAGGTCCACCGTCCGCACCGCAGACCATGGAGGCGTCGTCATGACCGGACCTTCCCCGCACCGCGACCGCCTGCCCTACCCCTTCGACCGGGAGCACTGTCTCTCGCCGCTGCCGCACACCGGGCTCCTGGCCGAGCCGGGCCTGGCCCGCATCACCCTGCCCAGCGGCGATCCGGCCCACCTCGCGGTGCGCCACGCCGACGTCGTACGGGTCCTGACCGACCGCCGGCTCAGTCGCCGGGCCATGCTCAGCACGCCCGGCGGCCCCCGCTGGACCCTCGCCGACCTCGAGGAGCCCAGCCTCCTGGGGCTCGATCCGCCCGACCACACGCGGGTCCGGCGGCTCTGCGCGCCCGCGTTCCGCCACGACGGCGTCGACGGGCTCGCCGGTGCGGTCGACCGCCATGTGGGCCGGCTGCTCGACGGGCTCCTCGCCGCGGGCGCCGGGCGGGCGCCGGTCGACCTGCTCGCGACGGTGGCGCTCCCGCTGGCCGAGGCCGTCCTGTTCGACGTGCTCGGCGTCAGCTCCGTACAACGTGCTCCGCTGGCCCGTTGGGCACGCCGGAAGCTGTCGCTGACCGCGCTGCCGCCGGAACAGGCCCGGGCCGGGCACCTGGCGCTGCGCGCCCACTACGAGGGGCTGTTCTTCCCGGCGCGCGGGGGCGATGCCCTGGTGCCGGGCGGGCTGTTCCACCGGCTGCGGGACGCCCACCTGGGCGGTGGGCTGAGCCGGCCGGAGCTCCTGGCCACGGCCGTCAACCTGTTCGTGGCCGGGCACGCCACCACGGCCGCCACCCTCACCAACGGCGTCCTGGCGCTGCTCAACCACCCGGACCAGTGGCAGGCCCTCCGCCGCGACCGGAGGCTCCTCGGACCCGCCGTCGAGGAGATCCTCCGCTTCGACACGATCGCCGACGTGGGACTGCCGCGCCTGGCCGTGGCGGACGTGACCGTCGGGGCGACCCTCGTCAGGGCCGGGGAGGCGGTCGTCCCCTCCCACGCCCATGCCGGCCGCGACCCCGCCGTCTTCGACCGGCCCGACAGCTTCGACATCACCCGCCCGCCGGGCCCCCACCTCGCGTTCGGGCACGGGCCGCACCACTGCATCGGCGCCGGCCTCGCGCGGCTCGAACTGCGGACCGCGATCGGCGCCCTGGCCGGCCGGGTGCCGGCACTGCGGCTCGCGGAACCCGCCACCGCGCTGCCGTTCCCCGGCGGGTCACTGATCGGCGGAGTCTCCCGCCTGCCCGTGTACACGGATGCCCCCTGAGCCGCGGCCCGGCACCGGCACCTGCTCGACGGCGGCAGCCCAGGCCCATCCAGCCGTCCGCTACGAAGCGACCGTTCTGGTGGGAGCGATCAACGAGTGGCCGTGGAGGGATGGTGACGGGCGCATGACTCCGCGGGTGACCACGGAACCCAGGAAAGAGCGTCACGCCAGCCAGGTCGCCCGCAGGCCCAGCCCTGGAGCACCTGGGCCACGGGTTCCACCGCGAAGACCTCGTGCGTGCGGGGTACCCATGCCTGGAAGTGCCTGTCCGGCCCACCCTCACGGTATTCCACCTGGTAGCTCAGGTCGTCGTTGAGATAGACCTGCATGTAGTGCTGATCCGCGGGCTCCCGGTCAAGCCGCCGCACGACGACGAACCGTGACCCGAGACTCATGTCGGCCAACAGGTCGTGCAGCTGGTCCTCGGAAGGGTCGTCCCAGGTCGTGCCGTTCGCCTCAACTGCCTGAAGCACTGGTGTCGCCATGCCTCTGACTCTATTCATCCACGGGGATCTCCATCTCGGCGGGCTCGTCGTGCGCAGCACCACGCCCATGATCCCGAAGCACCCGGGCGCGCCCCGGGCGCGCTTCTGGAGCGGATCGGCCGAGCGTCTCTGCGGATGCCGCCGCGTCCCTGGGCAAGCGACGGCGGCGAGCCGGTGCGCAAGGCCGCTGAAGATCAAGCACTGGAACAATCCCCGCGGCGCCAGGGCCGTCGGCTCCTGAGCTCGTCGGATGACGGATCCACCTCGACCCCGATCTTCTCCGTGCCCACCCCAAGCCGTTCATCGGCTACAGCGACAACACCAACCTGCTGCTGTTCCTGCGGAACCTGGGCATCGTCGGCTACCACGGCGCCTCGGTGATGGTCGAGCTCGGACGGCCGGCGCGATGCACCCGTCGACCGCCGACTCCCTCCGGGTGGCGTTGTTCACGTCGGGGGCGTACGAGCTCACTCCGCCGAGCACCTCCGGGGACGTCAACCGCCCCTGGGAGGACCCGCACACCTGCGACTCGGAACCGGAGATGGAACCCGCCGAGGGGTGGTCCTGGCACCACGCCGACCGGGTGGTCGAAGGAATCAGCTGGGGCGGCAACCTGGAGATCATCTCCTGGAAGACATCGAACTGTCCGTCGGGCCGCGGCGCGATGGTCGCCTCGCCCGGGCCCTGGGGCGGGTTGATGCCGAGTCCACGCGCACGCGTCACCCTGCCTCACCGGTGAGGCAGGCGTGACACAGGCATCGGTCCGGGTGAGGAGCGTACGGCGCCATCCCGGCTCGGTACCGGCATGCGTACCGCTCCAGCGTCGCGGAGACGTCCGCCGCGTATTCCGCCGAGCTGAACCCACGTGCGCGTCGGGCCTCTCGCAGTCGGTGCAGGACCCGCGGCGTGTGAACGAGCTTCGGCCGGAAGCTGTGGAGGTGGCGCGTCGCGATGTCGATGACCACCCACCGCCCGGTGTGCCGCTCGCGTCCCACGGACGTGATCCGATCACCCCCCGGACCCCAGTAGGCGTCGGCGACGTACACCTTCGCCCCGCCCTTGAAACACTTCGTCCCGGGGCGCAGCTCCTGGCCGCCGACTCCGCATCGGCGCCATGCCACGACGTTCGCGGCCACCAACCAGACTGGCTCCGGTCGCGGGCCGTTCGACTGGTCCACGTGTCCCCCTCCGGCTCTGCGGCGGCCATCGTAGTGCGCCTGCCGAGCGGCGTCTCGTGGAGCGGGGCGCAACGGGCTCAGGCAGCCGCGTGCCGTACGTGCAGGTGTCCGTCGCGCGGGTAGGAGGGAGGAGCCGCGGGCAGGGTGCTGTCGAACGTGTAGCCGCTCTTCTCGGCCACGCGGCAGGACGCCGGGTTGTCGACCTGGTGGAGGAGTTCAAGGCGGTTCAGGCCCTCCGTTCGGAAGGTGTCGAAGGCCCAGGCGGTGAGGGCTTCCAGGGCTCTCGGGGCCACGCCTCGTCCACGCGCCGGCGCTGCCGTCCAGTAGCCGACCTCGGCGGAGGGCCCGCCGGATCCGGCTCCCTTGAGCACCACGTTGCCCACCAGCCGCGGCGGCTCCGCGTCAAGGGCCTTCTCGAGTACGGCGAAGGCGAACCTGGTGCCCGCGGCCCAGGCCTGCTCCTGGTCCCGCACCCATCGCAGGCCTTGGTCCGTGCCCTCGATGGGGGTGGTCGTCCAACGCCGCAGATCCGGGTCCCGATACGCGTCGACCAGCGCGGCGACGTCTTCCGCGCACCAGGGGCGGAGGGTGAGCGCGGGAGCGGTCGGTGTCGCGGCGGCATCGAGGGTGAGAGAAGGGTTCATGGCCGGATCGTAGGCAGCAGCGCTTCGGTCTGCGATCGGCGTGATCGGATCGATCCGGTCGATGCCGTCCCGCGACCGCCCCGTCATCGCCCTCTCCGGGCCCGCAGGGCCTGGATGGACCAGTCGAGCACCGGCTGAAGGCTCTCGGGGCCGGGCCAGCCGTTGATCACCGCGAGCAGCGAGGAGTACCGCTCTCTGCGCGGGTCATTCATGCGTTCGAGAAGGGTCAGGAGCTGCCCCTGGGGCTCGGCGTCGCACCGGCGTTCGAGGACAGGTGCGCAGCGGGTCATCAGGGCCGACACGAACGGGTCGGCCCGGGGTGAGGCCGGTTCGATCCCGGCTGCCACGGCCGGGGAGACGAGGTCGCGGACGATCGCGGCCACGTCGCTCTGCCTGCTGGGGGGCGTGTCCGGAATGCGTCCGGCCGTCTGGTCCTCCGCGAGCCGCCGCACATGGGCACGGAAATCCGGGTCCTCGGCCATTCCGGCCAGTTCGACCCACGCCTGGACCTGCTCCGCATCGGGGTCGTCCGGCAGGTGCGGGGTCATCGAGCGCATGACCCCCGCGAACTCCGAGCCGCTTCCCACGCCGCCGAAGGCGGCGTCGAGGAAGTCGTCGATCAGCCGTCGGCGTTCCGCTTCGGACAGCTGTGCCAGCTTGTGCATCAGATTCGTCTCCTCAGGGGTGGAGCCACGCCTCGCCACGGCGGTCAGGACCGCGCGCCGCAGCCGCAGGACCCGGATCTGCACGTCCAACGCCTCGGCGTGTGTCGCGGCGACTTCCGACAGCGTGACTTCCCGGTCCATGACCTTCCGGATGGCGGCAAGGTCCAGCCCGAGGTCGCGCAGGGTCCGGACGAGCTCCAGGCGTGCGACGGCACCGTCGTCGTAGAGGCGGTAGCCGGCCGGGCTGCGGTCGGTGGGCGGTATGAGCCCGCAGTCGGAGTAGAACCGGATGGTCTTGACGGTGGTAGCGGTTCGCCGGGCCAGCTCGCCGATGGAGTAGAGAGTGCGGCCGTTCATGTCCCCACCTTCAGGTCTCCCCCCGCTGGAGACTCAAGCCCCGGCGCTCACGGCAGCCACTTTCTCGCTCTGCCTGAGCCAGATCAAACGTGGCGGCCCATCGGGTGCTGAGCACCGCTCCGGGGCGCCGCGTTCCGCAAAGGGCTTCGTATGCGTTCACGGCGGCTCCGGCAACGCCCGGTCCTGGGGACCGCTGCAGAACGAGCCGGCCCTGCTCGGGTACCGTTCGCACGCCGTCGACCTGCCCGGTCACGGCGACCTCGCCGACCTCCCGGCCGCCTACTACCAGCAGCCCCAGGACGTGGCGGCACTCGCCGCCGCACCGTCCCCGCTGCGCGGTGTCACGCTGGCGGACAACGTCCGCCATGTGGTGGGCATCGTGCGGCGGCTCGCCGCGTCGGGGCCGATCGTGCTGGTCGGCAACAGCCTCGGCGGGCTGACGATCAGCGCCGTGGCCAACGCCGCACCGGACCTGCTCGACCGGGTGGTCTACCTGTCCGCGCTCCGTCTCGCCGATCCGGCCATGCTCACCGAGCCGTGGGACGTGGCCGACGACAACCTGCTGGACGCCGCAGTGGCGCGGATCGCCGTGCCGCGTGCAGGCGACCCGGGCGTCGTTCGGCTCAACTGGCGTGCGGTGCAAGCCGATCCGGGCCTGTTCGCCGCGTTGAAGGCCGCCATCATGGCCGACTCGACCGACCACCAGTTCCGGCTGCCGCTCGACTCCCTGGACCCGGACGAGACCGATTCGGCGCTGGAGCCGGGAGCGTCGGTCCGGGCTGAGACGTGGGGGCGGGTGCCGCACAGCCACGTGCGGCTCTCCGACGACCGCAGCCTTCCCCCGGCCGTCCAGGCCCACATGATCCGCACCGCCGACGCACTGACCCCGCACCATCCCTTCGACGTGCACACGCTCGCGGCCCCGCACGTCGGGTACTTCAGCCGGCCTCGTGGCTTCGCGGAGCTGCTGACGAGCCTCGTCTGAGGTGCCGCTCGGGGATCGCGTGCGGCTCGACGCGATGACGCGTGCCGGCGGGAATCCGTTCGACGGCGCAGGCTCCTCCCGGCAGACTCGCGCGCATGGACCGCACTGCACTGACCCGTGCCCTCACCGACGGCGACGAGGCCGAGTTCGCCCAGCTCCTCGACCATGTCTCCGATGAGGAACTCGCGGGCCCTGAGGGCATCGCGTTGCTGGAGGCCGCTGCCCGGGCGGGTCGTGCCGAGGCGGTGCGCGAACTCGTCGGTCTGCGGGGCGTCGACGCCTCCCGGCCGTGGTCAGGTGGTGTCGACCCGGTCGGGTGGGCCGCCGGGCGCGGCCACGTCGAGGTGCTGCGATGCCTGCTCAGTGGGACGGACGCGGGGTTGCTGCTCCGCCGGCGTGCGCTGCGCGTCGCCGAGGCGGCCCTCGCCGCCGACCCCGCCGGTCCGGAAGCCCGCCGGGCGGTGATCAGCATGGTGGAGTTCGACCTCGGCATCGTCACGTCCCCGGACGAGTTGATGGCGCGTGCGCTGGTGCACGCTGATCCTGGCCACGCGGACTGGGAGGAGTCGCTGTTGGTCATCGCCCGGCGCGGCGGCCGCGCACTCCTCGACTGGGCGGGCGCCCGCGCCCAGGACGCACCGTCGCTCGCCGGTCGCCGCTTCGCTCTCGACGCCCTTCTCAACCTCGGTTTCGGCCTCGACGTCTCGGACGACGAAGACGAGGACAGCGAGCGCGCGTTCTCGGAGGCTGCCGTCGCGTTCCTCCGGCCGCTGCTCGGCACCGAGCGGGACACGTACGCGCTGAAGACCGTGCTGCACGCCCTGTCGATGCACGGTTGGCACGATCACCTGGCTGCCCTGCCGTACCTCGCGCACGCGGACGCGGCGGTGAGGAGGGCGGCCGTGCACGCCGCGGCGGGTGCCCTCGTACGCCCCGTGGCAGAGCTGGACCGCGACCTCGTGACGGCGTTGCTCCGGCGTGCCGCGGACCCGGACCCGGAGGTGCGCCGAACGGCCACGTGTGCGTTCGTCGGCTCCCTAGCGCATCGCGACGACGTCGAGCCGCGGATCCTCACCGCCGTGCTGCACCTGGCAGGGGACCCGGAACCGGCCGTCCGGACCACCGCGATCCATGCCCTGTACCGCTCCCGAGTGGACACACCCGCCCTACGGGGCGTGCTCGCCGACCGCCTCGACGACGCGGAGGTCGGCATCGACGTGCGGATCCAGGCGGCCGGCGCACTGGCCGCACGCGGAGACGGACGCGGCCGTGCCGTTCTCGACGAGATCAGTCAGGGACTCACCGGCCATCGCAGCCCGGGGCACGGCACGATGGGCGACGTGCATCACATGCTGCGCACGTACGCCGAATCCCGGTGGTGATCAACAGCGACGGTGCACGGCCGGGACCCCGGCCGTCCGCCCGGGATCCGACACCGGCCGCACCCGCACGTCCGTCAAGGCGACGGGCAGCAACCCGTACGAGCGCTGACCTCGCGGCGGCGGGCCGGTTCACGAGCCGGCGGCTCGCTCGGCGTCCCGCCCCGCCTCGGCTCTCCGCCCCGGCTCAGCGCCAGACGACGGCCTGCCTGCCGTAGTCCCAGGTGGAGGCCCATCCGAGGACCTGGCCCGAGTTGTTGATCCTGAAGCCGTAGCTGTAGTCGACCCTCGGCCCCGTCGGCAGGGCGGTCGGTGCCCCGCCCGTGTCCCACACCGTGGCGAAGTCGCCCGACTTGCCCACCGCCCTGCCGGAGTCGTCGAGGTCGTACGCCTCCAGGGACCGGGTGTCGGGCAGGGGGCGCAGCGGGGTCATGGCGCCGTTCCTCCACAGCACGCGCTGCGCGTTCACGGCCCCCAGGGCGTCGCCGTGGTTGTTCACGGCGAAGGCCGTGCTGGCGTGGACGCCACCCGGCAGCTGCTGGTAGGTGCCGGACGGCGGGGCGACGGCGGCCCAGGATTCGTAGCCGGGCGCGCCGGCGGAGCCGACGGCGGTGCCCTGGTCGTTGACGTCGCGGACTTCGGACCACTGGCCGCCGAAGGTGCCCAGGCTCGTCACGTTGCCCGAGGTGTCCCAGCGCACGGCCTGCTTGTTGGCGCCCGAGCTGTTGCTGGCCCAGCCGTAGGCCACGCCCCGGTCGTCGACGTACAGGGCCTCGCTGTAGCCGGTGAGGGGCGGCAGCGGCAGCAGGGTGGCCCGTCCGTCGCGTCCCCAGCGGACGGCGCGGGCCGCCCTGTTGTCCGACGCCACGCCCACGGCGACGTGAGCGGCGTTGATGTCGTTGGCGGTGCTGTTCACGTAGCCGGCCGGTTCTTGGAGGCGCTTCGGCGTGCCCGACGCGTCCCAGGTGACGGCGTGGTCGACCCGGTCGCCGGTGTCGGCGGCCCCCGCGACGGTGCCGTCGGGTGCCAGCGCCTTGGTGATGACCAGCGTGCCGGTGCCGTCGAGCGCCTTGAGCGGCGTGATGGACAGGTCCGCGTCCCATCGCGTGGCCGTGTAGGTCCCGCGTCCGTCGGTCGTCGAACCGACGATCTGCCCCGCGTCGTTGATCAGCTCCGCGTTGGCCGCGACGTGCCCCTCGGGGTACGGCAGCAGGTGCATCACGGGGCCCGACCTAGCGTCCGGGGGCGAGATCTCCGCGGCCTGGGCAGCGCCCAGTGAGGTGGCGGCCAGCGTGGCGACGAGCGTCGCGGTCACCAGACTTCGTAACACGTTTCTTCCTTCCGATCGACATGTCCCGGGCGGGACGGGAACGCCTTGCGTACGAGCTGTGCGCGCCGGCACGGTCACCAGCCGTTCAGGAGTCGTCTACGCAGGGGGGTACGGTCCTCGTGCGCCTCCCGCAAGGGGGTTCGGGCGCCGTGCATCAGCTCCGCGAGGTACGTCTGCCGCTGGGGCGTCGCCTCGATTCCCGCCTGGGCGTCCAGTCCGTCGACGAGGGCGCGGCATGGCGTGGGGCCGGTGAAGCCGGGGCGGTGCGAGGTCGGCCAGGGCGGTTCGGTCGACGGCGGAGTACGGGACGCCGGGCGGCCGAGGGGGTGGGGCCGGGGTTCTCCGCGCCAGTCGGCCAGGGTCTCCTCGACGGCCGCGCGGTGGTCACCTCGCGGGGCCGGCTCCTCCGGCCCGGGTGCGCGGTGCCCTATCTCGCGCCGGGTCTCCTCCGGCCACGGCCCCAGGCCGTACGTGACGGCCGGCACCGCGCGCTGCCGCTCGGTCTGCGCCTGCCGAATCGCTCTCGCGATGACGTGGACCAGGCGCGGCGAGTGCCGGGTACGGGACGTCTCCTGGATGGCGAAGGGCCGCCGGCACCAGACCCGGTACGGACGGGTCCGCCTGGTGGTCTCCACGACGAAGCGGTAGCCCAGCGGGCTTTCGTGGTCATGGTCCGGGGTGTGCGCGGCAGCGTGGACGATCTCCGTGAGCCGGAAGCGCCGCGTGCGCGGACCGGGGGCGGGGCACCACCCTCGCGTCACGGTCAGGGTGTGGCCGTCGAACTCCAGCTTCGATCCCGGACACCGCAGCGCCGCCTGATCCCCCGGTCCTCCCACCCGCGTCCCCCGTCATCGGTGCCGACCCGGAGGGTGATGCCTCACGCCCCGGGCCGGGTCGACCGCGGACGCGGGCACGACGGGCATGCGTCTCCTCCGAGGATCGCGGAGCGTAGGCGGCTCCGTGATCCGTAGAAGACTGCCCGCCGTGTCCGTGGCCACACGTTCGATGGTGCGTCGACGGTCTACCGGTGATCGCTCCCGGTCTCCGGTTCAGTAGTACATGAACGTGGGGATCAGGCCGCCGCCGCTGGCGTTCGGTATGGTGACCAGCCCGCCGGGGCCGACGCCCCTGCTGTTGGCCACGTTGACCACGTCGTAGACCGAGCCGTAGTTGCCCATCCAGTGCCATGAGGGGTCGTCGCGCTTGGCCTTGCAGGCGCTGACGAGCGCGATGCCTTCCTGGGCCGTGAGGACCTGATCGGCTCCCGGCCTGTAACAGCTGGCCGCCGGTATCGCCGGCGCCTGCGGCCCGGCCGCGGCGGAAGCCGGAGTCGCCAGGCCGATCAGCAACGCCGCGGGAACGGCCGCGACGGCGAGGGTGCGAAGTCGGTTCATGATTGACCTTCCTTGCCGGCCCCCTGTCTCGGAACGAGATCTCCACCGACCGTAGGGCCGCCCGGTCCGGTACCACCATTCGGATGCACCCATTCGAGTGACTACCGAGGTGGCGCCCGCGGCACGGTCCGTGACCGGTCAGTACAGCGGCGCGTGCGGCATCTGGCTGTCGGGCCAGAAGGGGTCGGGCGGCGGCTGCGGGGACTGCCGGTTCCTGCGGGCCTCGGCCACCGCCGACACCAGGCGGACCGGCCATTCCGCCGCCCACATCAGGGCGGCCGTCCCGGCCAGCGGCCAGAAGCCCGCGATGTCCAGCAGACCGGTGAGCCAGGCGATGAGCCCGAGCACCAGGGCGTTGACGGTTACCAGGACGAACGAGGCGACCCCCGGCAGGGGGAGGGCCAGCGACAGAACCGGGCGCAGCTGGAAGACGGCGACGACGACGGTGAGGGCCGTCCACTGCGGGGTGTCGGCGGTCACGCCGTCCAGCCACAGCACGGCGAGAGCCAGGCCGCCCAGACAGGCGAGGTAGCCGGCCAGGGCGCGCAGCGCCGCGGCGGTGCGGCGCTTCACCGGTATGTCGAGCACGAGCAGCAACACCCGCTGCACCGCTGCCACCACGAGTGCCGCCGCCACGAACTCGCGGGCACCTCCGCCGAGTTCGACGTCGAACCCCAGCCCGGCCGCCCCTTTGATCCCGGCCCACAGTCCGACCGGCCCGACCACGGCGATCACGAACACGGACAGGAGCAGCCCGAGCCCGGCGAAGGCGAACTGCCTGCCGATCAGCGCCAGGAACCGCGCGTCGGAGCCGTTGTCGAACTCCTCGGCCAGCCTGCGCTGGTCGGCGGCGACGGCCCGCCCGAGCCACCGCTGCAGGGGCAGGGGGACGAGCGCGACGGCGGCTGTGAGCACAGCCGCGACCACCGCCACCGCCACCACCCGGTCGAGGCCGGCCACATCCGGGGCGACCCGTAACCGGTCCACCACCTCGGCCGCCACCCAGATCCCTGCTCCCGCGCACACCCACCGCGCGATGACCCGCCCCGTCGTCTTCATACGGCCAGAATCCCGCCGCTCCCCGCACAGGGGAACCCCCGCGACGGGCGGCCCCGGCACCGGCCGGGGTTCCATGCGCCGACGCGGGGTGCGGTCGTCGCGCACCGAGGGCCGGCGCGCCGCCGCGCGACCACCACCTCGCCGACCTCCTCGTCCATGATCGGCGGTAGCCTGACTCGCGGCCGAGCCGACGTGCAGGTCGTCGCCCCGTGCGGCGTACGGCTGTTCCGGAGGTCACGGCGAGTTCAGCCGGGCCTCGTACGGGGATCCGCGGGGGCCCTGAGCAACCGACGCCGCCGGTAAGGGCGACGGCCGGTCTCCGCCACCCGCCCTTCGCCGACGGGCCCCGCACCAGCGGCGGCCGCGCTGTCGACGAAGCGACGAAAGGCAGTTCTTGTCATGCTAGGCACATCATTCGGAGGCGCGAGGACGAGGGCGGTCGCGACCGCCCTCGCGTTCGGTCTCACCGCCGGCGGAGTCGTGGCGACCCCCGCGAGCGCCGCGGACGCGGTCTATCCCTCGTTCAGCAGCGCCTTCAACAACGCCGGTATCGCGACGAACGCCGATCCGGGCATCGCCGACCTCGACGGCGCGGGCAACAGCCTGTCCGCCGATGCGCTCAACGCCGCCGGCTGGACCCGCGGTGCGAGCGTCACGGTCAACGCGACCACCTACACCCTCCCCGACGTGGCGCCCGGCCGGCCGGACAACATCGTCGCCGACGGGCAGACCGTCCCCGTGTCCGGCGCGGGCAACGCCCTCGGTCTCCTGGTCACCGCGACCGGTGACCAGGAGGCCGGGGGCGGCTCGGGGACCGTGCACTACGGCGACGGCACCACCTCGGCCTACGAGCTCGAAGAGATCGGGGACTGGGCCAAGGGCAGCTCCGTCGAGGCCGCCGTCGTCCTGAGCCGCTCGGCGCGCGGCACCACCCCGGTGAAGCTGTACGCGGTCACCGTGCCGATAGCCGCGGGCAAGACCGTCGACGCCGTCACCTTGCCGGCCGCCACCGGGGCGAGGCGCCTCCACGTCTTCTCCGCCGCGGTGCGGAGCACCCCGGCGGCGCCCGGCGGCGGCTTCTGGACCGGGAGCTGGGGCACGGCCTTCAGCTCCGCGTACACCACGACCACGATGGGGGACGGATATCCCGACTGGACGAACCAGACCTTCCGCATGGTCGTCAGTCCCCATACGAGCGGTGCGACGGCCCGCCTGCGGTTCGCCAACACCTTCTCCCCCAGTCCCCTGAGGCTCGGGCACGTCACCGTGGCGACCCAGGCCACCGGGGGAAGCGCCACGCAGACTCCGGCCACCCTGACCTTCCGTGGCAGCCGGCAGGCGATCATTCCCGCGGGTGGCGAGCTCGTCAGCGATCCGGTTCCCTTCCCGGTCACGGCCGGGAAGAACCTGCTCGTCAGCTATCACCTGCCGACGTCCGTGAAGATGTTCGCCTATCACGGGTACGCCAAAGCGACCTCGTACACCACCGCCTGGCAGGGTGGTGATCACACCGCTGACGTGAGCGAGGCGGCTTTCACCCGGAAGGACCTCACCTTCTGGGGGCTGCTCAGCGGAATCGACGTCGCCACCGGCGACAACCCCGGAACCGTCGTCGCCCTCGGTGACTCCCAGACCGATGCCGCGCACAGCACCACGAACGCCAACCGCCGTTGGCCCGACTTCTACGCGGCCTTCCTCAGGGCGAAGGGCGACGGCAGCGGGGTCCTCAACGCCGGCATCAATTCCAACCGGCTCCTCAGGAACTTCGAGACCTCCCCGGACAACGTCAAGGGACCCAGTGCGCTGAGCCGCCTCGACCGTGACGTCTTCGCCCAGCCCAACGTCCGCGAAGTCGTCCTCTACGAGGGTGTCAACGACATCGTCCACGAGGGATCGTCGGCCGCCGACATCACGCAAGGCATCCAGAAGATCGCCGCTCAGGCACGCGCACGCGGGATCCGCGTCACCGTCGCCACCATCCCCGGGTTCTCCGGCTACACCGCCTACCCCGCCCTCCACGCGTCCTCGAACTTCCGCGTCCACGAAGCGGTCCGCCAGTCGGTGAACGCGTACATCCGCACCACGGGCGACATCGACGCCTTCGTCGACTTCGACCGCGCCACCCGGGACACGGACGACCCCTACGCGCTGCGAGGCACGTACGCGATCACGGAGAAGGAGAAGGACACCGACTGGCTGCACTTCAACGACGCAGGCACGGAACTCCTCGCCCGTACCCTCGCCGACCGCTCCCACGGCGTGCCGCTGCCGATGGGGGAAACCGTGTCCGCCGACTTCAACGGCGACGCGATCTCCGACATCCTGGCCCGGCACGACCCTACGGGCGCGCTGCAGCTGCGGCTCGGCCTCGGCGACGGCACCTTCGCCGCTCCCACCCACGTGGCCCACGGCTGGCAGCACTTCTCCCAGACCGTCGCCGGCGACTTCAACGGCGACGGCAAGGCGGACATCCTCGCGCGCTACGACGGCCCCGTCGATGAGAACGCACCTCCCAGGGGCACCCTGCGCATGTGGACCAACCGGGGCGACGGGTCCTTCAACGCGCCCACGACGGTCACCGAGCACTGGGAGTTCACCCAGACCACCGCCGCCGATTTCGACGGCAACCACACGACCGACCTGATCGCCCGCGACAGCGCCGGCAACCTGAAGATCTGGTCCGGCCTCGGCACCGGCACGTTCCGGGGCCCGTGGCAGGTCACCGGCGGCTGGAACCTCACCCAGACCACCGCGGCGGACTTCGACGGCGACGGCGCGGCCGACATCATCGCCCGTGAGCCCGCCACGAACCGCCTCAGGATCTGGATCCACAACAAGGGCGGCTACTTCGAGGCCCCGACCACCGTCACCGGCGGCTGGAACTTCGGCCAGACCACCGCGGTCCCCGACCTCGACGGCGACGGCCACGCCGACATCCTTGCCCGGGACGACACCACCGGGACCCTGAAGGCCTGGTCAGGCCGGGGCGGCGGCGCCTTCGCCACCGCCCGCGACGTGATCGAAGGCTGGTAGGCCGCGGGCCGGCCCACCCGGCCCGGCACCGTGCCGCGCCCCGTTTGGTTGAATGACCGAGTGATCGAAGTAGTGGTGGGCATGGCCGGCGCGGCCCTCGTCGGATGGCTGATACACCGGAAGCAGCAGCAGAGATCGAGCGCCATCGCCTCCGGACAGCAGGCCGGGGTGCACTGCATGCTCAAGTTCGCCGAGCGGGGATCCCGCTGGAAGGCGGGGCGTCTGCTGATCGGGGCCGGCCCCCTCGTCTGGAAGCCCTCGTTCGGCAGGAAGGAGACCGCTCTGCCGGCCGATCTCCGTCAGGCCGAGCTGCGCTCGCCGTCCATGCGCGAAGGGATGTCCATCAATCCGGCCTCCCGGATCGTGGAATGCGAGTCTTCCGACGGAAAGATCTCCATCGCGGTCATGCCGCCGGATCTCGACCACGTGATCAAGGCCCTGAAGGGCGCCTAGGTGTCTTGGCCCGCAGCCGGCGGAGCCCGGTGGCCCGATCACTCCTTGCGGCGTACGGGGTCAGCCGCAAGGAGTGGCGGGTCGCGTCAGAAGAGCAGGTCGGTGGGGTCGAAGCCCCAGCCGCTCCGGTCGGCGTTCTGGTGGGGCCACGGCGGGTTCACGAAGGGTGCGGCCGCGTTCCCGGTGCCGGCGTAGAAGAAGACGTCGCCGTTCGGCTTGCGGCCGAGGAGGTCCGGGCGGCCGTTGCCGTCGCCGTCGAAGTTCCCCGGGGCCACGATCGTGTTGTAGATGTTCCAGCCGGTTCCGATCCGGGTGCGGGCCGCCAGGGTGCCGTCGGTCCGGCCGGCGTAGAGGAACAGGTCGCCTGCCGGGGTCCGGGCGAGGATGTCGGGGCGGCTGTCGCCGTCGATGTCGCCCGGCGCCAGGATCGTGTCGTAGGTCCCCGTACCCCAGCCTTCGGCGCCGGCGAGGCTCACCGGGGTGCCGACGGTGCCGTCCTGCCGGGTCGGGACGCGCCACAGGGTTCCGTTGTCGCGCCGGATGATCAGCTCGGGGTTGCCGTCGCCGTCGGAGTCGGGGCTGACGGCCATCGTGCGGACGTCGGCCCATCCGCCACCGAGGGTGCGGGGTGCCCGGAAGTACAGCTCGGTGGGGTCACCGGGGTAGAAGCGCAGGTTGCCGGCGCCGTCGATGGCGTAGAGGTTCTCGACGCCCCCCGCGCCCGCGGCTCCCGTGCGGGCGATGTGCTGCATGCCGGCCCACCCGACACCGATCTTGCACGGGTCGGCCGCGATCTTGCCGTCCGCGCGGCCGAAGTGCCTCCACAGGTCGCCCGCGGCGTCGCGGCGCAGCATGTCGGCCTTGCCGTCGGCGGGGTTGTTGCAGTGCGAGAACGTCGCGGCTCCGAGGTACGGATAGTGGTCGGAGATGCGGGGGTCGCGCTCCTTGGCGTCGGCTGCCACGTTCTTGAAGTGGGCCTCGTCGACGAAGACGTAGTCCAGCTTGGCCTGCGAGCCGCGGCTGGCGTCGTAGTTCGTGAACTCACCCGACCGGCAGTTGCCCGGGAGCGGTGCCGCGCAGTCGAAGTGGTCGGCGTCCGTCTCGTCGGTCTCGATGAAGCGTCCCGTCCCGCCCAGGGCGGGGCGGTAGAACGGGTCGAGGTCCGAGGACCGCGGGGCGTTCGCCCTGCTACCGCCCGTGTTGCGGTTGACCGGGTTGAAGTCGCCGCCCAGCACCACGGGGGTTCCCGCGTTCAGCCAGGGGTTCGCGGCCAGGTTCTTCGCCTGCGTGGCGTTGATGTCCGCGGGGACGACCGGGTGCTCGTTGGTCTTCGCGTACTGGGGGTAGAGGTGGACGGAGCAGGCGCGTGTCCTGACGGACTGGATCCTCGCCTCGACGCACGCCGCGTACCACTCCTCCGGGCCGGAGTACGTGTTGGTGTAGGCGTCGTCCGGGTCGAGGCGCACGCCCGTGCCACCGGTGAGGGGCCCCTTGGCCAGGACGGCGATCCCGTACGCACCGTTGGTGACGGTACCGTTCAGGCCCTTCACGTTGCACACGTCGGAGCGGGTGAGCGTGGGGACGAAGTAGCCGTCGTACCCCTCCGGCATGAGCGAGCCCAGGATCCCGTCGTACTGCTGGCGGCAGACCTCCTGCAGGAAGATCAGGTCCGCCTTCCAGGCGCGTGCCTCCTGCACCACCTTGTCACGCCGCTGCTCGACCTCCCGGGTCAGAGAGCAGGCGTCCTTGTTGTCACTGTTTCCGCAGATGTTGTAGCTCAGGAACCGGACGACCGGTGCGGTGCTCGGTGACGGCGCGTCGGCCACGGCCGGCTGCACCACCCCCAGTGCGACCAGCAACGCCAGCAATAGAGTGAACGCCTTGCGTCTCCGCATGGAGTGGCCCCCTCCTCGTTGGTCGAGCCGCTCGGAAGCGGAGCCGGCGTGCGCCGACCGGGCCCGAGCGGAGTAGATCAAAACCACTCGACGATACCTTTCGGCCGAGCGGGCCGAGGGTCGCCACTGGCACCCGGCTCCGCTGAACCCGCTGGTCACCGACCCCTCGTCACCGCCCGAGGCGTGGGCGGGCATCGCGGCCGAGGCCGGTCGCTCCTAGGACCGCGCCGTGCTGTCCGAGCGCCACGTGATGAGACGCGGGCGCCCGGGCAGTGCGGCGCGGCCGGTGGCCCACAGCAGGGTGGGCCAGGGGTCGGCGCCGTCCGGAGCCTCCGGGAAGAGGCGGGCGAGCACCCGTGAGCACAGGTCCGAGGGCGGGGTCCAGGCGAGTCCGAGGCCTTCGGCCAGGTCGTGCATGTGCACCAGCGTCTCCTGCAGCGCCAGCGCCGCGAAGCCCTCGGGGTCCGCCACCCCGGCGGCGTGGTGGGCGCGGACGTGGGACGGCGTGGTGCGCACCATGGCGACCAGCAGCGCGCCGCACGCCTCCAGCACCTGCACCAGGCCGGCCGGGCCCGCGTCACGGTCCGCGTGGATGAAGACCGTGGGTCCGTCCGGCCTCCTGCGGCTCAACGCGATGGGCACGTGGGTGTCCAGCGGTGGGGTCTGCGGTCCCAGCTGGACGGCGTAGTAGAGGAGGTCGTTGGCGAGGTGCTCGGCGGTCTCCCAGCAGTCCCACGACAGCGAGCCGGCCTTTCCGCCCCACCCTGCCTCGGGTGCCCCGCGCAGCAGCTCCGCGGCGAGCCGCACGGCGAGGGCGACGTCGTCCGCGGTGACGGGAGGCACGACGGGACCGGTGGTGGCTGATCGAGGCATGACAGCACCGTACCGCGAGGGGAACGGCGGCCCCGGGCCGGTCGTCGGTACCGTGGCGGGCATGACGGATGACACCCCGGTGGACAAGTGGGGCCACTACGAACTGCTGTTGCTCTTCCCGCCGTTCACCCGTGACGCGGGTCCCGAGGCGCCGCCGCACGATCCGGAGTGGGCGCGGCGGGTGGTCGAGTCGCTCGGTACGGTCGCGGAGGTCCTGGAGGAGCTGCCCTCGCGGGGGCTCGACCGGCTGCCTGCGCCCGAGACCCGGGCCGGTCTCGATGTCGTCGCCGTCGGGTGCTGGGGCGGGACGGTGCTCGTCGTCGACCCGGCGCTCGCCGGGGACGCCGTGGTGGCGGCGATGGCCGAGGAGGTGGACCGGCAGCGGGCGCTGCATCCGGAGGCGCGGATCGCCGGGTCGGTGCGGCTCGACGCCGGGGAGGAGTACCGCGAGTTCCTGCTCGACCTGCCGGGCGGGCCGGCGCTGCGGGTGGGGCGGCTGGGGCGACGACGAGGAGTGGACGGTGAGCGGCGACCCGGCCGGGCAGTTGCGTGCGCTCGGTGTCGACCCGGACGGTCACGGCGACGCCGACGTCGACCTGGCCGAGGAGCCGCGGTACGTCGACTGGGACGCGTACGGGCTGCTGGCGCTGGGGCGGCAGGTCACCGACGGCGACCGGTCGCGGTTGCGACCTTCGCTGTTCCGGGTCCGGCGCACCCAGCGGGCCGCGGCGGACCTGAACGACGTGTGGTTCGGCTGATCGTCAGGACCAACTTCCCACAGAAACTTCACAGTTGCAGCCCTGTAATGCTCGCGCCAAGGGGGCATCGGCGGCCTAGGGTGGGGCGTTCCGGGGTGGTGACAGCAACGGGGGCCGTGCACCGCCCGTGACACGACGACTCCTCTGCCCCCATGAGGGATCAGCAACCGTGAGTTCACACATATCAACCCCACCGGGGCGCCTGCGCGTCCGCCTCGCGGCGGTCGTGCTCGGCACCTCCCTGCTCGCCGTCGGCCTGCCGGTGGGGCTCTCCGGAGCCCAGCCGGAGGCCCAGGCCGCTCCGGTCAAGCGCTGCCAGGACAAGTTCGGCACCAGCCCGACGGAACCGCCGCGCAACACGCTGCCCGGCTACAAGCCGGCCGGGCCGGACCAGTGGCAGACGCCCGACGCGGAGAAGCTCTTCTACGACTTCGAGCAGCCGACGCTCAACGTCACCGACCTGAAGGTGCCGGGCGACGTCGCCAAGTACGGCACGGACACCGGCAAGTACAAGATCGGCACCCCTGAGCACGCGTTCGCGTCCTGGAACAACCGCCAGGCGAGCCGGAACCCGTACAAGGGCAACTTCGAGTTCTGGCTGCAGGACGTCTACATCGAGAACAACGCCCGCAACCGGCGCGGCGGCGGCTACGAGCGCGAGGTGGTGCGCCACTTCAAGCTCGGCGGCGTCAACTGGCTGTGCGAGACCTACCTGCGGGACATCGACCCGCGGCTCGACAAGGAGCTGCGGCAGGTGCTGGGCGACAAGGTCGTCGGACCGAACGGGCGGCGCTTCGACGCGGTCGACCCGCGGACCAAGACCGTCTACGAGTTCAAGTCGGGCATCGACCCCAAGCCCGGTCAGCTGAAGGTCGACGCGGAACTCGTGCGGCGCGGCTGGCGCGTGGTCTACATCCACGGCCAGGACCCCACGGACAAGATCAAGGCCATGTACCGGGCGGCCGGGATCGACTACTACCGGCACGGCGCCACTCCCGCCCCGTACGCCCCGGGGAACCAGTACAAGTCCCGGTTCCCGGGCCTGTTCTCCGCGAACCCGGCCAGGCCGTCGACCGGTGCCGGGAACGACCTGATCAGCCGCTCCATGCCGACGCCCGAGGACGTCCGGCGGCGCCAGGAGGCGGCGCGCCCGTTCCAGCAGAACGGCAAGAACGCCCTGCGCGGCCCCGGCGGCGTCGACTTCACCAGCCTGGAGCTGCGGTACGTCGGTCAGAACGAGACCGGCAGCCTCAACTACTCCTTCTCCGCGAAGAACACCGACGAGGAGGAGAACCCGGGCTTCGGCGGCAAGGAGAAGGCGCAGATGGCGTCCGACGCCTTCTTCACCTGGCTGGCGCTCAAGCCGGAGAAGTTCTGGGTGAACCTCAACCCGGACGAGCCGGACCGGATCATGGACCGCGCCTTCGGCAAGACCGACGCGGGGCGGGTGCTGCTCGACGCGGACCTGGAGATGAAACACGACTTCTCGCGGGCCATGGACCCCAAGACCCCGGCGGGCGCCGAGTTCTGGAAGAACCTGACCCACAAGAACAACCGGATCTGCCTGCACGGAATCCGCAACTGGATCACCCCGCAGCCGGCCAAGGTGCGCGAGCAGGACGGCGGCATCTTCATCCTGGACGCGCCGCTCAAGGTCAACTCGGTCCCGCAGGAGACCAGGACCCAGCCGCCGGGCGAGCAGTGCACCCTCACCGAGGCGGAGATCCAGCACAACCAGCGGCTCGTCGAGCGGCTCCTCGTCCCGATCGTGGAGAAGAAGATCGCCGAGGGCCCGGCCTACGCCGACCTGCGGCGCGTCTACGCCTCCCGCGTGGCGGCCGAGTGGGTCAAGCAGCAGGACGCGAAGAAGCCCGGCGAGTTCCACCGGATCATCGGCAGCGACGACGCGAGCCGCTGGCCGATCCGGGGCGCCAAGTGGGACTCGTACGAGGTCTGGAAGAACTACCGCAAGTCGTTCATGGAGGGCGACTACAAGTACGAGTACAAGGAGGGCGAGTACGTCTACACGCTGACCGTCGGCGGCGTCGACTTCTCCAAGTCGCCCAAGAAGAACATCACCCGCACCCAGTTCGCCGCGGAGAAGCCGAACCTGTCGGACGTCACCAAGGGCTCCCGGGCCGAGGTGCTCGGCTACAAGGAGTCCGGCACCAGCCTGCTCGGCGGTGACACGGCCGTACGCAAGGCGGGGCCCAAGCCGACCCCGACCGGCCCGACCCCGGGGCCGTCGAAGCCCGGCGGCCACCCGTCCACCACGCCGCCCGCCACCACGCCCGCCCCGAACAGGCCGGGCGAGCAGGGAACGAACGGTGGCGGCTCGGGCGGCGGCAACCTCGCCGACACCGGTTCCAGCACCCCGGTCGGCCTGATCACCGGACTCGCCGCACTCCTCGCGGCGGCGGGCGCGGCCCTGCTGTGGCGGAAGCGCGGCCGGGGCGCCTCGCGGCACTAGCCGCGCCGGGCACAGAGCGGGCAGGAGTGGACGGCGGCCCCGCACCGGAGTTCCGGTGCGGGGCCGCTCCGTTCGGTCCGCCGGCCTGGCCCCGCGGCCGGATCAGGGTCCGATCGGGCCCGGAAATCCCGGGATTTAGTCATACGCGCACGGGACCTTTGTCACCGTATCCGCGCATTCCGCGGGCGTAGCGTCGAAGCTCATCGTCGATTTCGGCCTGGAGCGTCGCCGTGCACAAGCGTCAGGACCCCGCGGAGCAGCTCGTCAGGGCGAGCCGCTTCTTCGCCCGGGCCGAGGTGTCCGAGGATCTGCGGACCGTGCACCGGACCGGTGGGCGCGCGGGTGAGGCCTTCTACCGGGACCGGTGGAGTCACGACAAGGTCGTGCATTCGACGCACGGGGTGAACTGCACCGGCTCGTGCCGCTGGAAGGTCTTCGTCAAGGACGGGATCATCACCTGGGAGACGCAGGCCACCGACTATCCGTCCGTCGGCCCGGACCGGCCGGAGTACGAGCCGCGCGGGTGTCCCCGGGGCGCGTCCTTCTCCTGGTACTCCTACTCCCCCACCCGGGTCCGGCACCCGTACGTGCGCGGCACGCTGCTGTCGCTGTACCGCGAGGCGAAGGAGCGGCTCGGCGACCCCGTCGCCGCGTGGGCCGACGTCCAGGGCGACCCGGAACGCCGCCGGTCCTACCAGCGGGCGCGCGGCAAGGGCGGGCTGGTCCGGGCGACGTGGGAGGAGGCGGTCGAGATCGTCGCCGCCGCTCACGTCCACACGATCAAGGAGCACGGCCCGGACCGCGTCGCCGGCTTCTCGCCGATCCCCGCGATGTCGATGGCCTCGCACGCGGCGGGCGCCCGGTTCCACTCGCTCATCGGCGCGCCCATGCTGAGCTTCTACGACTGGTACGCCGACCTGCCCGTGGCCTCGCCGCAGGTGTTCGGCGACCAGACCGACGTACCCGAGTCCGGTGACTGGTGGGACGCGGCGTACCTGATGATGTGGGGGTCCAACGTCCCCGTCACCCGTACGCCGGACGCGCACTGGATGGCGGAGGCCCGCTACCGGGGGCAGAAGGTCGTCGCCGTCTCCCCCGACTACGCGGACAACACGAAGTTCGCCGACGAGTGGATGCACCCGCACCCCGGCACGGACGGGGCGCTGGCCCTGGCGATGGGCCATGTGATCCTCAAGGAGTTCTTCGTCGAGCGGCAGACGCCGTTCTTCGCGGACTACGTGCGCACGTACACCGACCTTCCCTTCCTCGTGTCGCTGAGGGAGACGGAACGCGGGCTGGTGCCCGGGAAGTTCGTCACCGCCGCCGATCTCGGCCAGGACGTCGAGAACGCCGAGTGGAAGACGGTCCTCGTCGACGACGCCACCGGCGAACCCGTCGTCCCGAACGGGACCCTCGGCCATCGCTGGGGCAGCGGCGAGACGCCCGAGTGGAACCTCGACCTCGGGGACACCGTGCCCCGGCTCTCCCTCCTCGGCGAGGGCGACGGCGACGGCGCGGCCTCCGGCTCCGGCGCGAGCGCCGAGGTCCTGCTTCCGCGCTTCGAGGACGACGCGCCGGACGCCTGGGTGCGGCGCGGGGTCCCCGTGCGCCGGATCGGGGACCGGCTCGTCACCACCGTCTTCGATCTGATGCTCGCCCAGTACGGAGTCGGGCGCGAGGGTCTGCCCGGTGAGTGGCCCACGGGTTACGAGGACGCCTCGCAGTCCGGGACCCCCGGCTGGCAGGAGACGCTGACCTCGGTCCCGGCGGCCCAGGCGACGCGTGTCGCACGGGAGTTCGCGCGGACGGCCGAGCAGTCGCGGGGCCGGTGCATGATCCTCATGGGCGCGGGCACCAACCACTGGTTCCACTCCGAGACCATCTACCGCTCCTTCCTCGCCCTCCTCACCCTCACCGGCTGCCAGGGGCGCAACGGCGGCGGCTGGGGGCACTACGTCGGCCAGGAGAAGTGCCGGCCGGTCACCGGCTGGGCCACCCTCGCCGCCGCCTCCGACTGGTCGCGTCCGCCGCGCCAGATGATCGGCGCCGCCTGGTTCTACCTGCACACCGACCAGTGGCGGTACGACACCCTGCCCGCCGAGGCGCTGGCCTCCCCGCTGGGCACGGGCGCCTTCGCGGGCATGACGGGCGCCGACTGCCTCGCGGCGAGCGCGCGGATGGGCTGGATGCCCTCGTACCCGACCTTCGACCGCAATCCGCTCGACCTCGGCGCGGCCGAGGACCCGGTCGCCGAGGCGGTCCGGCGGCTGAAGGAAGGATCGCTCGGCTTCGCCGGTGAGGATCCGGACGCGCCGCGCAACTGGCCGCGGGTGCTGAACGTGTGGCGGGCCAACCTCCTCGGTTCCAGCTCCAAGGGCAACGAGTACTTCCTCAAGCACCTCCTCGGCACCCACTCCAACCTGCCCGAGGACGGACCGCGCTGCACCCCCAGGGACGTCGCGTACCGGGACGAGGACGTGGAGGGGAAGCTGGACCTCCTCATGAGCATGGACTTCCGGATGACGTCCACGACGCTCCTGTCCGACGTGGTCCTGCCGGCGGCGACCTGGTACGAGAAGCACGACCTGTCGTCCACGGACATGCACCCCTTCCTGCACGCCTTCACCCCGGCCGTGGACCCGCCCTGGCAGGCCCGCTCCGACTACGACGCCTTCCTCGCGCTCGCCCGCCGCTTCGGCGAGCTGGCCGGGACGCACCTGGGCGTGCGCCGGGACCTGGTCGCCACCGCCCTCCAGCACGACACCCCGGGCGGCGAGATGGCCCAGCCGGGCGGGGTCGCGCTGGACTGGTCGAAGGGCGAGTGCGAGCCGGTGCCGGGCCGGACGATGTACGACCTGAGCGTCGTCGAGCGCGACTACGGCGCGGTCGGCGAGAAGTTCGCCGCGCTCGGCCCGCTGGCCGAGGGGCTCGGCGTGACGACGAAGGCCGTCACGTACGACGTGACGGAGGAGGTCGCCTACCTCGGCAGGAAGAACGGCCTGGTCCGCGGCGGGGTCGCCGACGGCCGGCCCCGCCTCGACACCGCGCGGCGCGCCTGCGAGGCGATCCTCGCCCTCTCCGGCACCTCCAACGGACGCCTCGCCACGCAGGGCTTCGAGACCCTGGAGAAGAAGGTCGGCACGCCCATGGCCCATCTGGCCGCGGAGGCCGAGGGCAAGCGGATCACCTTCGCCGACACCCAGGCCCGCCCGGTCCCGGTGATCACCTCGCCGGAGTGGTCCGGCAGCGAGGCCGGCGGGCGCCGCTACACCGCCTTCACCGTCAACACCGAGCACCTCAAGCCCTGGCACACCCTCACCGGCCGTCAGCACTTCTTCCTCGACCACGACTGGCTGCACGAGGTCGGCGAGTCGCTGCCCGTCTTCAAGCCGCCGCTGAACATGCACGCCCTGTACGGGGAACCCGAGCTCGGCGTCGTCGACGAGCGGACGGTGGCGGTCCGGTACCTGACCCCGCACAACAAGTGGGCGATCCACAGCCAGTACCAGGACAACCTCTACATGATGACGCTCGGCCGCGGCGGCCAGACCGTGTGGATGTCGCCGCAGGACGCCGACGCGATCGGGGTGGCCGACAACGACTGGATCGAGGCGGTCAACCGCAACGGCGTGGTCACCGCCCGCGCGATCGTCTCCCACAAGATGCCGCCGGGGACGGTCTACATGAATCACGCGCAGGAGCGCACGGTCGGCGTCCCGAAGACGCAGAAGACCGGCCGCCGCGGCGGCATCCACAACTCGCTGACCCGGGTGATGCTCAAGCCCACCCATCTCGTCGGCGGTTACGCGCAGCTGACCTGGGCCTTCAACTACCTCGGCCCGACCGGCAACCAGCGCGACGAGGTGACGGTCATCCGCCGCCGCTCCCAGGAGGTGGAGTTCTGATGCGTGTCATGGCCCAGGTGGCGATGGTGATGAACCTCGACAAGTGCATCGGCTGCCACACCTGCTCGGTCACCTGCAAGCAGGCGTGGACCAACCGGCAGGGCACCGAGTACGTCTGGTTCAACAACGTCGAGACCCTCCCCGGCCAGGGCTATCCGCGCCGCTGGGAGGACCAGGAGAAGTGGAGGGGCGGCTGGGAGCGGACCCGCTCGGGCCGGCTCCGGCTGAGGGCGGGCGGCCGGCTGAAGAAGCTGGGCGGCCTCTTCGCCAACCCCCACCTGCCGGAGCTCGGCGACTACTACCAGCCGTGGACCTACGAGTACAAGAACCTCACCGAGGCGCCGGCGGGCGACGACCTGCCCACCGCCCGCCCGGTCTCCCAGATCACCGGTGAGCCCGTCGACACCATCGCATGGGGCCCGAACTGGGACGACAACCTCGGAGGCGCCCCCGCGCACGCGCCGAAGGACCCGGTCGTGGAGAAGATCCGGGACGAGGTGGGCGAGCGGATCCGCTTCGAGTTCGAGCAGAGCTTCATGTTCTACCTGCCGCGGATCTGCGAGCACTGCCTCAACCCGGCGTGCGTCTCGTCCTGTCCGTCCGGCGCCATGTACAAGCGCGAGGAGGACGGCATCGTCCTCGCCGACCAGGACGCCTGCCGCGGCTGGCGGATGTGCGTGACCGGCTGCCCGTACAAGAAGGTGTACTTCAACCACGCCACCGGCAAGGCCGAGAAGTGCACCTTCTGCTTCCCGCGCATCGAGGTCGGCATGCCGACCGTCTGCTCCGAGACCTGCGTGGGCCGCATGCGCTACCTCGGGGTGATGCTGTACGACGCCGACAAGGTCGGCGAGGCCGCGGCGGTCGAGGACGAGCACGACCTCTACCCCGCCCAGGTGGACTGCTTCCTCGACCCGCACGACCCGGCCGTGGCCGCCGCCGCACGGGCCGCCGGCATCACGCACGAGTGGATCGAGGCCGCGCGGAACTCCCCGGTCTACGACCTGATCGCCACCTACCAGGTGGCCCTCCCCCTCCATCCGGAATACCGGACCATGCCGATGGTCTGGTACGTGCCGCCGCTCTCCCCCGTCGTCGAGGCGGTCGCCGCCACCGGCAGCGACGGCGAGGACGCGGGCAACCTCTTCGGGGCCATCGACGCGCTGCGCATCCCCGTCGAGTACCTCGCGGAGATCCTCACGGCGGGCGACACGTACGCCGTCGAGGCGGTGCTGCGGCGGATGGCCGCGATGCGCGCCCACATGCGCGCGATCAACCTCGGCGAGCGGCCGGACGAGTCGGTCGCGCGGGCCGTCGGCCTGACCGGCACGGAGATGGAGGACATGTTCCGGCTCCTCGCCATCGCCAAGATCGAGGACCGCTTCGTGGTCCCCTCGGCCGCCCGCGCCGAGGCGGACGCGCTCGCCGACACGCATCCGCTGGACGCGCCGTGCCCGGTCGGCGACCGGCCCGAGCCCCGCGTCATGCTCAACCTCGGCCCCACCAGGAGGGTCTCGTGACCGCGCGCCCGCTGAGCGGCGACGCCCTGGTCCGGCTGGTCGCCGCCCGCGTCCTGCAGTACCCCGGCGACGGCTTCCACGACGAGCTCCCCGCACTCCGCGCGACCCTCGCCGGGGCACCCGCCGGACCCGCCGCCCTGCTCGACGGCTTCCTCGGCCACACCGGCTCCCTCGGTCCGATCGAGCTGTGCGCCGAGTACACCGGCACCTTCGACACCCGCAACCGGCGCTGCCTCTACCTCACCTGGTGGACCGACGGCGACACCCGCCGCCGCGGTCTCTCCCTGGTGCGGCTCAAGCGCATCTACCGGGACTTCGGGCTGGAGTTCACGAGCGAGGAGCTGCCCGACTTCCTCCCGGCGGCCCTGGAGTTCGCGGCCCTGCGCGAGGAGGCCGGCACCGAACTGCTCCAGGAGCACCGGGCCGGGCTGGAACTGCTGCGGCTGGCCCTGATCGAAACCGGGAGTCCGTACGCCGCGGTGCTGGAGGCCGTCTGCACGACGCTGCCCGGGGCATCGCCCGCCACGAAGGCGGAGGCGAAGGCGCTGGCCCGCAACGGGCCGCCCCAGGAACTGGTGGGCGCGGGCACCGCCCTGGAGCCCTTCGGCCCGGGCCTCGAACCGCCTGAGGACCTGCCTGGGAGCCGGGTCGCCGATCTTCCGTGGCCCGGAGGCGCCGGAGCGCCGTCCGCACCCGCGCGGGCGCCCGGTGCCGCACCCGCAGCCGCCGTACCCGCACCCGCACCCGCACCCGCACCCGCACCCGAGAGGCGGACGACCTGATGGACCTCATCCTGTGGGGCGTGCTCCCGTACGTCTCGGTCGCGCTGCTGATCGCGGGCACGGTGTGGCGGGCCCGCTACGACGCGTTCGGCTGGACCAGCCACTCCACGCAGCTGCACGAGTCGCGTCTGCTGCGCATCGGTTCGCCGCTCTTCCACTTCGGCATGCTGTTCGTGGTGCTGGGGCACGTCGTCGGCCTGCTGATCCCGATGAGCTGGACCGACGCCGTGGGCCTGAGCGACCACGCGTACCACCTGCTGGCCGTGTCCACCGGCATGGTCGCGGGCGCCGCGGCAGCCGTCGGGATCGGGATCCTGGTGTACCGCCGCTTCAAGGTTCCCGCCGTACGCAAGGCGACGCTGAAGAGCGACCACCTGATGTACACGTTCCTCCTGGGCGCGATGGTGCTGGGCCTGACCGCCACGGTCCTGAACTCCACCGGGCAGACGGGCGGCTACGACTACCGCGAGGGCATCTCGGTCTGGTTCCGCGGCCTGTTCACCTTCACCCCGGACTACCACCTCATGGCCGGCGCCCCGCTCGCCTTCAAGCTGCACATCCTGTTCGGCTTCACGCTGTTCGCGCTGATCCCGTACTCGCGCCTCGTCCACATGTTCTCGGCGCCGGTGAAGTACCTGGCCCGACCGTACGTGGTCTACCGCCGGCGCGACCCGAAGCGGCCGACGGGCCGGTCGGCACGGCGCGGCTGGGAGCGGGCTTCGTAGGGACCGGGTCGCGCCGATGTCGGGCGCGCCGGGGAAACCCGGCGGCTTCGCGGGTGTCGGGACGGGACCGTCGGCTCCGTCCTCGGTATACCTGGGGCCTTGAGGGGCCGCGCACGGCAGAGGGAGAACCGTCATGACGCTTCAGCGGATGGACAACGTCGGCATCGTCGTCGAAGACCTGGACGCCGCCGTCGCCTTCTTCACGGAACTGGGCCTGGAGCTCGAAGGAGCGGCGCACATCGACGGCAGCTTCGCGGACCAGGCCGTGGGCCTCGACGGCATCCGCAGCGACATCGCGATGATGCGGACCCCGGACGGCAACGCCAAGCTGGAACTCGCGCGCTACCACACTCCCCCGGCGATCAGGAGCGGACCGGAGGCCCCTCCGCCGAACACCGTGGGCCTGCACCGGGTCATGTTCGCCGTCGACGACATCGACGACACCATCGCCCGTCTGCGCCCCCATGGAGCCGAACTCCTCGGGCAGGTAGCGCAGTACAAGGACGTCTACCGGCTCTGCTACCTCCGCGGGCCGTCCGGCATCATCGTCGCCCTGGCGGAACGGATCGGCTGACCGCCGGTCGCGGCGGACCGCGCGTGACGACGGCCGGCCGTTCCGGGCGGGCCCGTCGCCGGTTCACTCGTCCCGGTGGACCGGCCGCGGGCCTTCGGCCCACCCGATCCGCGCTCCGCGATCGTGGCCCCATGCACCCCTGCCGCAGAATGCTCCTGCTCAGCGCCTTGTCGCTCGCCCTGACCGGCTGCGTCGCCGTCCCCAGCCCCACCCCGGCCGCCGTACGTCCACCGGCCGCACTCGCTCCCGCGGCCGACCGGGCACCGGCTCCCCTGCCCGGCGAGTGGCCGATGCCCTCGCAGGCCGCGCCCCGCGAGGCCCTCGATGCCGCCGGCCCCCTTCCGGCCACGCCTCCGGCGGTCCCGCCACCCGTACCCGGCCGACTTGCGGCCGGCGAGCGCCCCGCCGCCCGGCCCCCGGCGCACCACTCGCTCCCCCGGTCGGAGCGGCGCCCGGCCGGCAGGACGCCGAAGCCGGCGAAGCCCGCACCCGAGAGCCCGCAGGGCAGGGCGAAGACTCGGCCCCACCGGCAGACCGCCGGCGGCCCCGGGTCCCGGCCCGCCGACATGGCCCGGCTCTGCCGGGACGCCGAGCGCGTCCGGATCCCGTACGGCATCCCCGTGCTCTGCCGGAACACGTACGGCCCCTGAGAGGACGGGGACGCTGTCCGAGCCGGGCGTTAGCCTCGGCGCATGATTCCCTCGCGGCCTTCGCACGTGATCACACGCCATCACGACGGGGCGATCCACGCGTACGTGCCGGACTCCGGCACGCTCGGCGTGCTCCAGCCCGTCGCGGTGTTCCGGACGCGGCCCGGAGACGAGGTCGTGGAGTCGGTGGTCGGGCCCGATCTGGAGCGAGCCGTGTACACGACGCTCAACGGCGTCGTGTGCCTCACACGTGCCGGTGACCTGGTGTGGGCGTCCGATTTCGAGCCGCCCTCGGCTCGGGCCCACCTTCACCGGCCCGGCTGCGCGCTCTCGCTGGACGGACGCAGCGTGTGGGTCTACCGGCCCGACGCGATGGCGGGACGCGGGGACGCGGACCAGTGGGTGGTGCACGACGCCGACAGTGGCGCGGTCCTGGCCCGCAGGGCGCTGGAGACCGTCGGGCACGGCGCCTTCCAGTACGTGCACCCGGTGGACGGCAGCATCTACCTCAACGTCGGTGAGGGCCAGGACGGCTCCGTCATCCTCCGGGCCGCGGCGGGAGCTTCGGGCGAGCCGGATTGGGTGACCTACCCGTGGCCGGACCGCTGCCTGATCGGCCTGGCGCCGGACGGTCGGCAGTTCATGACCGTCGACCACGGCCAGGCGGACGTCTCCTTCCACCATCATCCCAGCGGGGACGTTCTCTTCACCCTGTCCGCCGAAGCCTTCGGCTACGACCCGGAGGAGACGTTCGTGGAGTGGAGCGGCGGCTACCTGACCCCGGACCTGGCCCTCGTCACCCTGGGCGGCGAGGGCCCGGACGAGGAGGAGTGGTTCCGCCACCACCTGGTCGACGTCCGCACGGGGACGCCCGGCGAGGAGATCTCCGTCGACGCGGCCGACCCGTACGAACTCGTGCCTCTGGGCGACGGCTCCTGGCTCACCGGCGCCCGCGACGACCACCCCGTCCGCCGGCAGCGGCGGAGCGGGGGCGCGTGACCGGGCCACGCCCGACAGGGCCGTTGTCACAGGCGGCCGTTAGATTGCGGCTCGGCATGGGAACGGGAGCGGGGAGCGGCGATGGTGGTCGAGGTGGGGTACGCGCGGGCGTGGGACCTGGAGACCCGCAGACCCTGGCGGCCGATGTCGGCGGAGGAGGCCCGCGAGCGGGATGCCTCCGGGCTTCCGTACGTGGCGGTGTACCGGGTGGCGGGCCGGGCTGCCCCGCTGGAGGTCCGGCTCGTCTGCTGGCGGGACCACTACGTCGGGCTCTGGGTCTACGACGCCCGGGGCCGTCGCACCCACGAGGTGGACATGCGACTGCTGGACGACCCTGCACGGCTGTTGTGCCGGTGCACCGTCGCCTGGAGGTACACCGGCCCCGAGATGCCGGAGTTCGACGCCTCGTGTCCGCGCGTCACCGTGGAGCTCTTCCCGGACGGGAAGGGCCGGCGGACGGAGGAACGCGAGGGCGGGCGCGGCGGTTCCTCCGTGACCGTGCCCAGGGTGCGCGACGACGAGCGCTGGACGGAACGGCCCGCCTTCGGGGAATGGCCGCTGCTCTCGGCCCGGGTCCACGGGCTGACGGAACCGCTGGTCTTCGAGGTAGGCGAGGCGGCCGACGGCGGTGGCGGCCCCGCGCCGGCCGGCTGCTGGCGCCCTCCCCGCCCCGCGCGGCCCGGGCCCGTCGGCGAGCTGTTCCGGCCCGGGGTCCGCGTGACCGACGGCTACCACCCGGAGATGACCGTCGTCGAGCCCAGGCGCATCGGCACGCTGTGCGTGCCGAGCGGGCTGCTGGCCGTCTCGGGGCCGGACATCGGTCACGGAGACGGGCCGCACATCACAGTGCCGCTGCCGCCCGGGGAGTACGTGCTGGAGGAGGCGCAGGTCCGCCACAGCTACCCCTGCGCATGGGAGGGGAAGGAGGTCACGCGTACGGACACCACGGCCGTGCGCGTGCGCGTCGGCGAGGCCCCCGTCGCGACCTGGGAGATGGCCCGGCGCCTCGACGACGACCCCCGTCTGCTCCGCGAGAACGAGATCTTCGGCTTCGACACCGACGGCGCTACGGGCTGCTTCGCCGACGCCGGCGCCTGGGAGCCGCTCCTCGCGCTGTTCGAGAAGGGCCTGATCCACGGAGACCCGGACCCGGACCCGTCCGTGTACGAGGACTTCGACGACGCCATGTTCCTCCTGCGCGCCCGGGACCGGGCCTCCGGCGGCGAGCTGGCGGCCTTCGCGACGACCGGGGACGGGACCTTTCCCGTCTGGGTCGGCCGCTCCGACGGCGGCGAGGTGGTGGGGGTCGTGGTCCTGGTGGGAGGCATGCCCGAGCTGCTCCCGGAGGGTTAGGCGGCCGCCCGTACCCGTCCGTCGGCTCACGCGCCGTTCTTCCGGATGGCGGGTCGGCGCCCGGTGGCCGGGCTGCCGGGGTGTTCGCCTGGCGGACGGCGTTTGGCCGGATGTACGTGGACCGCGGGCCTTGACGGGCGGGGGCGCCGTGCGTCCGGGGCCGGGCGGTGGTGGGGTCGGGTTCGGTGGTCCGGTGGGGGCGGAAGCCCGCGACCACGGTGTGTCTCCGGCGCCATCGTCCGTCGGCAGCGGTGTGTCGGCGGCGTCTGGCCGCGGGCGGGACGGTGTGGTGCCGTGTGGACCGCCGTCGGGTGATTGGCCGGTTCTGGCGGATCCCGGATGGTGTGCCTCCGGTGGATTCTGGAGGCCTGCGCCATTCCGGCGAATCACAGGAGGAATCCATGCCTGTCATGTCCACGACGCGTACGGACGACATCGTCACCGCCTGGCTCCAGGGCGCCGAGACGGCCTTCGGCGCCGACAACCCGGCCGGCCCGCTCTACGTCGGCGGCGCCGCCGGCGAGGCCGCGCTCACCGACGGCACCGAGGCCCTGCTGACGGGGTGCAGCAGCTGTACCGGCTCCTGGCACAGCTACTGCTGCTGACGAGCCGTCGCACCCCAGCACACGCACCACCCCGGGGAACCCGCCACGGGCTCCCCGGGTCCGGGCCGGCCGGCCCGCGTGGTCCGGCCGGCCCGGTGCGCGGCACTCCGCCCCGGCCGTCAGGAGAGGACTCAGCATGGTGGAACCCGTGGCAGCGGACCGCGCGGCCGGAGGACCGCCCCCGACGGTTGGTTCGCGGGTCCGGCGGACACCTTCGCAGCGCCTCTGTTCGGGGAGTTGGACCGGCGGGTGCCGCAGATCACCGGGCTGGCGGCCGGCGAGCGCGAGGTGCTGCGCGCGGCGACGCGCGACGCGCTGCGCCGTACCCTCCAGCTCCGGCTCAACCGCGTACTCCTCCTGGAACTGCGGGCCGCCTCCCTGGCCGGCGAACTGCCGGGCGCCGACCCGGCGGCACGCTGGGACGCCTTCCTCGCGCGCGCCTGCGGCCCCGGCTTCGGCGAGGCGCTGCGCCGGCGGTACCCGGCGCTCCATCCACGGGCCCTCGCCTCCGGACGGCTGCTGGTCGAAGGGGCCGTGGAGCTGGGGCGCCGGTTCGCCGCGGACCGCCAGGCCGTCAGCGAGTTGCTCGGCGCCGATCCGGGGCCGTTGCGCGGTCTGGAGCTCGCCCGCGGGGACACCCACCACGGCGGACGGGCCGTGGCCCGGCTGGCCTTCGAGGACACCGCCGTCATGTACAAGCCGCGGCCCGTGGAGGTGGACGCCGCCCTCCGCGCCTTCGTCGAGGCCGTCCCCGGCGCCGGGGACCTGGGTGTGCCCAGGGTCGTGGTCCGGGACGGCTACGGCTGGGCCGAGTTCACCGGGCACCGCTACTGCCGGGACGAGGCCGAGCTGGCCCGGTTCTACCGCGGCCTGGGCGGCTGGCTGGCGGTGATGCGCCTGCTCGGCGGGACCGACCTGCACGCCGAGAACCTGGTGGCCCACGGCCCGGTGCCCGTCGTGGTCGACGCCGAGGCCCTGTTCACCCCGGACGTGGACGTCGAGCCGAGCGGGCGCGGCGACGCCGTCGACCGGGCCGCCCGCACGATCCGCACCACCGTGCTGCGGACCGGCATCCTCCCCCTGCGCACCGACGGCTACGCCCTGGCCGGGGTGGACCTCTCGGCGGCCGGCGGCCTGCCCGGGCAGCAGCCGCGCATCCGCGTCCCCGTCATCGCCGACGGAGGGCTGGACAGCGCGCGCCTGGAGGTCGACGAGGTGGAGCTGCCGCCGGCCGGCAACCACCCCAGCCCCGAGCCCGTACTGATCCGCCACTGGGACCGGGTGCTGGCGGGCTTCGACACGGTCACCGCAGCCCTGGCCGAGCTCGACGCGAGGGGTGAACTCGGGCGGCTCGTCGGCGGGTTCGACGGCTGCCGGGTGCGCCGGATCCGCCGGCCCACCCAGACGTACACGGACATCGGCCGGATGCTCTGGCACCCCGCCTCGCTGCACGACCCCGACGCCGCCCGGGCGCGGGCCCGGGACATCCTCCACCGCAACGCCCTCGCCGCGCCGGGCGCGCCCCGCGAGCCGGCGGTGATCGACCTGGAGATCGCGGACCTCCTGGTCGGAGACGTCCCCGTGTTCGACACCGAGGTGGACGCGGAGGTGTCGTCCGCCTTCCTCGCGGGGTGGCGGGACGCGGACCTCGCACGCGAGCGGGACACCATCCGCAGCGCACTCGTCGGCGCCTACCTGAACGAGCGCCGCCTTCCCGGACGGGTGCGGACGCCCGCCCGCTCCCCCCACGCCGAGGACCTGGACCGGCGCCGCCGCGCCCTGGCGGCCGAAGCGGTGGGGACCGTCTGCGCGGCCGCCGTGCGCGGCACCGACGCCACCGCGACCTGGATCAGTCCCGTGCTCACCGACTACGGCTGGGCGATCCGCCCGCTCGGCGCGGACCTCTACACCGGGCAGGGCGGTGTCGCCGTCGCGCTCGCCGCGTACCTGCGGGAGCAGCGCGCCGGCCGGGCGGACCGGGTGCACGGCGTCGAGTCCGTCCTGGCCGGCGCCCTGGAGGTGCTGGCCGCCACGGAGGACACGACGCCGACCCGTCAGCTCGGCGGCTTCACCGGCATCGCCTCCCAGGTGTGGACCTGGGCCGCGCTGCACCGCCTCCTCGGGACGCCCGGGCTGCTGGACCGGGCCCGCGCCAGAGCCGCGCTGCTGACTCCGGAGGTCCTGGCCGAGGACCGGGCGCTGGACGTGCTCAGCGGCGCGGCCGGCGTCCCCGTACCGCTCCTCGATCTCGCCGAACTCACGGGCGAGTCGAGGTGGTTGGACATCGCCGCGGAGGCCGGCCGGCAGCTGGAACGGACGGCCGTCGTGAACGACCGCGGGGCGCGGTGGTCCACCGTGATGTTCCCCGAGGGCATCGGCGGGTTCGCCCACGGCGCCACCGGGGCAGGGTGGGCGCTGACCCGGCTCGGCCTCTCCGCGGCCGGGAGCCGGGCCGACCGGAGGCGATGGCTGGAACTCGGCTCCCTGGCCCATGACTTCGAGGAGTCGCTGTACGAGCCCGAGGCGGCCGCCTGGGCCGACGCGCGGATCGGCGGGGACGTGGACCATCCCACCGCCTGGTGCCACGGGAGCACGGGCATCGGGCTGGCCGCGATCGACCTCCACGCCCGCACGGGCGATCCGCGCCACCTGCGCACGGCGCTCCGCTCGGGCCCGGCGGGCCTCCGCGAGGGCTTCGGCTGGAGCCACACCCTGTGCCACGGCGACCTCGGCCTGTCGGAACTCCTGCACCGCCTGCGCGCCCTCGACGGGCACGAGGGGCCGTCGGCAGCGCAGGCGGACGGCGAACTGCTCACCGGAATCGAACAGCGGGGCCCGGTCGGCGGTCTCGCCAAGGAGGCGTTCACCCCCGGTCTGATGCCCGGCCTGTCCGGGGTGGTGCACCATCTGCTCGGCATGCACCCGGACGCCCGGCTGGGTTCGCCCCTGCTGCTCGCCCTTCCGGAGGGGCCGGATCCCGGTCCGTAACACGGTGGCGGCGGGATGCGGGCACCGGGGGGCGCGGAAACGACCACGCCGAGCCTCGTTACGCTGGCGCCCGTGATGATCAAAGGACGAGGCGTACGGTGGCTCGGCACCGTGTTGGCGGTTTCCTCGGTGCTCGTCTCGGGGTGCGCGTACTCCGCCGACCCCGACGACCTGCCCGGGCGGTACCGCGACGACAAGAGCGGCGGAGAGATCACGCTCGGTACCGACGGGACGTTCTCCGCCACGTCCCTGTCGACCGAACCTTCCGAGGAGCCCTCCGACTTCAGGGGGCGGTGGGAGTTCGTCGACAGCTCCGCCAGCGACTTCGTCTACCTGACCGTCGACGACCTGGGTCCCGGAAAGGCCAACGGCATCCAGCTCTACCCGACCGGCGAGGGAACGGTGGAGTTCCGTGTCCCGGACGACCCGTGGTTCCTGGAGCTGAGCAAGCAGACCGCGCCATGACCCCGACGGCCCCGCGCCCCCTGGTCGCGCGGCCGTATCGACTCTCCGCCGTTTCCGGGCGGTGGCGTCCTCCGAAGGGCCGCGCACGGCCCTTCGGAGGACGCCACCGCCCGGACCGCTCTTGACGCTGTGATCTTCGGGCACTAACTTGCGGTCGACATCGACCCATGACGACCGCGAGGAGGCGACCCCGGATGAACACCTGCTCCGACCTCGGTCGCCTCGCCCACACCGCGGCCTGGGTCCACGGGCGTATCGCCCACGGCTGCTGACCGCGCCGTCCAGCCCTTCCCGCCCCGGGGCACCCTCGGGTGCCCCCCTTCGGCCTTCCCGGCACGCCTCGGCCGCGTGCCGTTCCGCGCCCGGCCAGGCCCACCCTTGTCCTGCCCTGCCCTGCCCTGTCCGGTCCGGTCCGGTCCTGTCCGGTCCTGCGGCGCGTCCGAGCACAGAAAGCTGCCCACATTGGCGAACATGACCCATCCACCCATCTCGCACCTCATCGGGGGACCGTCGTGGTAGAGGCTCGCATCACCGTCAACGGGGAAGAGACACCCCTCGCTCCGGCGCCGCCGCACACCACGGTGCTGGACTTCCTGCGCGAGCGCGGCCTGACCGGCACCAAGGAGGGCTGCGCCGAGGGCGAGTGCGGTGCCTGTTCCGTGCTGGTGGCCCGCCCGGGAGTGGACAAGCCCACCGACTGGGTGGCGGTCAACGCCTGCCTCGTCCCGGCGGCGGCCCTCGACGGCCAGGAACTCGTCACCTCCGAAGGCCTCGCCACCCCCGGGGCCCCCGGTACCCCGTCCACCCTGCACCCCGTCCAGGAGGAGATGGCGGTCCGCGGCGGTTCCCAGTGCGGCTACTGCACCCCGGGGTTCGTCTGCAGCATGGCCGCCGAGTACTACCGGCCCGGCCGCCGCGCCCTCGCCGGCCCCGGCTCCCCCGCCGGCAGCGGGGACGACACCGGCTCGGACGCCGGCACCGGCCCCGGCACCGCCTGCGACGCCGAGCACGGCCCGAACGGCTTCGACCTGCACGCGCTGAGCGGCAACCTGTGCCGCTGCACGGGGTACCGGCCCATCCGCGACGCCGCCTTCGCCGTCGGGGCGCCCGCCGACGACGACCCCCTCGCCCGGCGCCGCGACGAGGCTCCGCCCGCGCCGGTGGCCACCTCGTACGCCCAGGGCGGCGGCGTGTTCGTCCGCAAGGAGACCCTGGCCGAGACACTGCGGCTGCTGCGCGAGCGGCCCGACGCGGTGGTGGTCGCCGGCTCAACGGACTGGGGTGTGGAGGTCAACATCCGCTCCCGGCGCGCCGATTGCGTGGTCGCCGTCGACCGTCTCCCCGAGCTGCGCGAACTGCGCTTCGGGCCGGAGGTCCTGGAACTCGGGGCGGCGCTGACCCTCACCGAGATCGAACGGCGTCTGGGCGGCCGGGTGCCGCTGCTGGCCGAGCTCTTCCCGCAGTTCGCGTCCCGGCTCATCCGCAACGGGGCCACCCTCGGCGGCAACCTGGGCACCGGCTCCCCCATCGGTGACAGCGCGCCGGTGCTGCTCGCGCTCGACGCCTCCCTGGTGCTCGCCGACGCCGACGGGGAGCGCGAGGTGCCCCTCGCCGCGTACTTCACCGGCTACCGGCAGAGCGTGCGCCGGCCGGGCGAGCTGATCCGTGCCGTCCGCGTGCCGTTGCCGCTGTCGCCGGTCACCGCCTTCCACAAGATCGCCAAGCGGCGGTTCGACGACATCTCCAGCGTGGCCGTCGCCTTCGCGCTCGACGTCGAGGACGGGATCGTCCGCACGGCGCGGATCGGACTCGGCGGCGTCGCCGCCACCCCGATCCGGGCGCTGGCGACCGAGGCGGCCCTGGAGGGCCGGCCGTGGACCGCGGAGACCGTCGAGGCCGCCGCGCCGGTGCTGCGGGAGGAGGGCACGCCGATGGACGACCACCGGGCCAGTGCCGCCTACCGCTCCGCGATGCTGGGCCAGAGCCTGTTGAAGCTGTACGCGCGAACCACCGAGGCGGTGTCGTCATGAGCCAGTTGTCCGAACGCCCCGAGAAGCCCGTCGTCGGCCTCTCCCTGCCGCACGAGAGCGCGACCCCGCACGTCACCGGGACCGCCCTCTACACCGACGACCTGATCCACCGCACCAAGGACGTCCTGCACGCCTACCCGGTGCAGGTCATGAAGGCCCACGGCCGGATCACCGCGCTGCGCACCGCGCCGGCGCTCGCCGTGCCCGGGGTGGTGCGCGTCCTGACCGGCGCCGACGTGCCCGGTGTCAACGACGCCGGGATGAAGCACGACGAACCCCTCTTCCCCGACGAGGTCATGTTCCACGGGCACGCGGTCGCCTGGGTGCTCGGCGAGACGCTGGAGGCGGCCCGGCTCGGCGCCGCGGCCGTCGAGGTCGACCTCGACGAACGGCCCTCCCTGATCACCCTCGCCGAGGCCATCGCGGCGGAGAGCTTCCACGGCGCCCGGCCCGTGATGGAGACCGGCGACCTGGACGCCGGATTCGCCGACTCGGCACACGTCTTCACCGGCGAGCTGCAGTTCTCCGACCAGGAACACTTCTACCTGGAGACGCACGCGGCGCTCGCCCTGATCGACGAGGCCGGCCAGGTCTTCGTCCAGAGCAGCACCCAGCACCCCTCCGAGACCCAGGAGATCGTCGCGCACGTCCTCGGCCTGCACAGTCACGAGGTGACGGTCCAGTGCCTGCGCATGGGCGGCGGCTTCGGCGGCAAGGAGATGCAGCCGCACGGATTCGCGGCCGTCGCCGCGCTCGGCGCCCGGCTGACCGGCCGGCCCGTCCGGGTCCGGCTCAACCGCACCCAGGACCTGACGATGTCCGGCAAGCGGCACGGCTTCCACGCCTCCTGGAGGATCGGCTTCGACGCCGAGGGCCGCATCCAGGCGCTCGACGCGACGCTCACCGCGGACGGCGGCTGGAGCCTGGACCTGTCCGAACCGGTGGTGGCCCGCGCCCTGTGCCACATCGACAACACGTACTGGCTCCCGAACGCCCGCGTCACGGGCCGGATCGCCCGGACCAACAAGGTCTCCAACACGGCCTTCCGCGGATTCGGCGGCCCCCAGGGCATGCTGGTGATCGAGGACATCATGGGCCGGTGCGCGCCGCTGCTCGGGCTGGACCCGACCGAGCTGCGGGAGCGCAACTTCTACCGGCCGGGCCAGTGCACGCCGTACGGGCAGCCGGTCGTCCGGCCGGAACGGATCTCCGCCGTCTGGGAGCAGGTCAAGGAGAACGGCGCCGTCGCGGACCGGCAGCGGGAGATCGCCGCCTTCAACGCCGCCCACCCGCACACGAAGCGGGCCCTCGCGCTCACCGCCCTCAAGTTCGGCATCTCCTTCAACCTCACCGCCTTCAACCAGGGCGGCGCGCTGGTGCTGATCTACAAGGACGGGTCCGTCCTGATCAACCACGGCGGCACCGAGATGGGCCAGGGCCTGCACACCAAGATGCTCCAGGTGGCGGCCACGACGCTCGGCATCCCGCTGCACAAGGTGCGCCTCGCGCCGACCCGCACCGACAAGGTGCCCAACACCTCCGCGACCGCCGCCAGCGCGGGAACGGACCTCAACGGGGCGGCGGTGAAGAACGCCTGCGAGCAACTGCGCGAGCGGCTGCTCCAGGTGGCCGCGACGCGGCTCGGGACCAGCGCGGCGGACGTCCGCATCGTCGAGGGCGTCGCGCGCGGCCTGGGCGGCGACGCGGAGCTCGGCTGGGACGAGCTGGTGCGGACCGCGTACATGCAGCGCGTCCAGCTGTCGGCGGCCGGTTTCTACCGCACCGAGGGGCTGCACTGGGACCCGAAGTCGTTCCAGGGCACTCCGTTCAAGTACTTCGCGCACGGCGCCGCCGCGGCCGAGGTGGAGGTGGACGGCTTCACCGGCGCGTACCGGATCCGGCGGGTGGACATCGTGCACGACGTCGGCGACAGCCTCTCCCCGATGATCGACATCGGCCAGATCGAGGGCGGCTTCGTGCAGGGCGCGGGCTGGCTCACGCTGGAGGACCTGCGCTGGGACGCCGGTGACGGACCGAACCGCGGGCGCCTGCTGACCCAGGCGGCGAGCACGTACAAGCTGCCGAGCTTCTCCGAGATGCCCGAGGAGTTCCACGTCGCGCTGCTGCAGAACGCGGCGGAGGAGGGCGCGGTCTACGGCTCCAAGGCGGTGGGCGAGCCCCCGCTGATGCTGGCCTTCTGCGTCCGGGAGGCGCTGCGGCAGGCCGCGGCGGCGTTCGGGCCGGACGGGACCGGCGTCGAGCTGGCCTCGCCCGCGACCCCGGAAGCGGTGTACTGGGCGGTCCAGGCCGCCCGGGGCGGTGCCGGGCAACGGGTCGGATTCGGTGCGGGAAGCGGTGCCGGGCACGGTACGCGGGCCGGCGCGGAAGCGCTGAGCGGTGCCTGACATGACGTGGTTCGCCGCGGTCGCGCGGTTGCGGGCACGCCGGGAGGCCGGCGTGCTCGTGACCGTCGCGACCGTGCGCGGCCACGCCCCGCGCAACGCCGGCGCGAAGCTGGTGGTCGGGCGGACCGAGACCTGGGGCTCGATCGGCGGAGGCAACGTGGAGGCCGTCACGATCGACCGGGCCCGGGAGATGATCGCCGCGGCCGCGCCGGAGCCGGAGCTCATCGACTTCGCCCTGAACGACAAGGTGTCCAACCGCCACGGGGTGCAGTGCTGCGGAGGCACCGTGTCCGTCCTGCTCGAACCCCTCCCGGTGGTGCGGGCGGTGGCGATCTTCGGGGGCGGGCACGTGGGTCTCGAACTGGCCCGGATCCTGGCCCGCCACGACCTGGACCTCCACCTGATCGACAGCCGCGCCGACACCCTCACCGCGCAACGGCTCGCCGTGCTCGACGACGCGGTGGCCCGGGTGCGGGTGCACCACACGCCGCTGCTGCCCGAGGAGGTCCTGGAGGCACTGCCGCCCGGCACCCACGTCCTGATCATGACCCACGACCACGCCGAGGACGCCGCGCTGTGCGACGCCGCTCTGCGCACCGGTCATCTCGGCTCCATCGGGCTGATCGGGTCGGCGGCCAAGTGGTCGCGGTTCCGCAAGCGCCTCGCCACCGAGGGCGGTCATGACGACGCCGTCATCGACCGGATCAAGACGCCGATCGGCCTGCCGGACATCGCGGGAAAGGAGCCCGCCACGATCGCGGTCAGCGTCGCGGCGGATCTGCTGCGCACCTTCGAGGCGGCTTGAGTCCGGGCGGGAGGGTCCGGCGGGACGTGGCCGGACGGGACGGTCCGGCCACGGCGACCGAAGCGCGGTGCTCGACGCTTGAACAAGGACGCATGAACAAGGACGCATGAACAAGGACGCATGCAGAAGACGCCTACATAAAGCGGGGATAACGGCCGGTTCAGGTCGCCGGCCGATATCCCGTACCGTTCCCAAGCATGCGAAACTGGATGTTCGGCGGCATTTACGGCACCGTCCTGGCCAGCGCACTGCTCGCGGCGTTGCAGAGCGAAGGTGAACGCTTCACCCCGGTCTACGACGCGTTGTGGATCCTGGTCACCGCGATCGCGGCGGGTCTGGTGCACGGGTACGCGCACCACATGGCCGCCCACCACACCGGCAGCGCCTCCGTGCGCTGGCGGCGCCTGGTGACCGCGCTGGGCGAGGAGTGGCCCCTGGTGGTCGCCGTCCTGCCCACCGTGGCCCTGCTCCTGGTCGCCGGGGCGGCGGACTGGAGCGAGGCGCCGGTCACGACGTTTGGGCTCACGCTCAACACCCTGCTGCTCGGCGCCTGGGGAACCTTCGCCGCCCTGAGATCCGGCTACCGGCGCCGGTCGGCCGTGCTCGTGGGCCTGGCGGACGCGACGATCGGGCTGGCGATCGCGGTGGCCAACGCGCTGATCAAGTAGGGGCGCGCCCGGGGGCGGCGGCCGCGATCCGCCTGCCGCGTCAGGGGGCGGGGACGGGGCCGCCGGGGCGGAACCGCTCCACTCCGACGATGTGGCGCACCTTGACCGGCCGCACGATCACGGCGACCCGCCGCTCCCCCGGCATGATCCACGGATAGCGCTCGCAGCCCAGGTACTTGTGTGCCATCCGGTCCATCCGCTCGTGCGCCTCCTCGCCCTCGACGAAGCGGGAGACGACGCCGCTGATCTGCACGCGGTCGTACGGATCGGCGGCGTCCACGTGGGAGAGGTAGACGCGGGGGTCGTTGCGGAGGTTCTCCTCCTTCACCCGGCCCACGGACGTGTTGAACGCCAGCTTCCCCTCGCCCTCCAGGTCCACCCACATCGGGCTGACCTGCGGGGCGCCGTCGAGGCACACCGTGCCGACGTACCAGATGTTGGGGGCGAGGAGCCGGGCGCGGACAGCGGGGGCGAGAGTCTGCGTCATCGCCCGAGACTACCGACGACGACCGTCCTGGCGGAATGGCGCGGAGGGTGCGCGTACCCGTCGGTCACGCGTGATGGACAGTGCGGGGAGACTGTGCTCTCCTGCGGACTCGAACCGACGCGCCCTCGCCCCACCGTCCCGCTCAGGAAGGATGCCTGACCGATGGTCACCCGAGTGCCTCGTGACGTTC
This sequence comes from Streptomyces showdoensis, assembly GCF_039535475.1. Lineage (NCBI taxonomy): Bacteria > Bacillati > Actinomycetota > Actinomycetes > Kitasatosporales > Streptomycetaceae > Streptomyces > Streptomyces showdoensis. The sequence goes on from NZ_BAAAXG010000016.1 coordinate 98,356, forward strand.
CCGCCGTACCCGACGTGCCCGGCGTGGCCGCCGCACCCGCCGCACCCGCCGCACCCGATGTCCTCGCGCCGGCGAGGCTCGGCCCGCTGACCCTGCGCAACCGGATCGTCAAGGCGGCCACGTTCGAAGGCGCCACCCCCGACGGCCTCGTCACCGACCGGCTGGTCGACTACCACCGCGGGCCGGCCGCCGGCGGGGTGGGCATGACGACCGTCGCGTACCTGGCGGTGGCCCCGGAGGGACGGACCGAGCGGCGCCAGATCTGGATGCGGCCCGAGGCCGTTCCGGGGCTGCGCCGGCTGACGGAGGCCGTGCACGCCGAGGGAGCGGCCGTGGCGGCGCAGATCGGGCACGCCGGACCGGTCGCCAACGCCGCCTCCAACCGGCGCCCGGCCCTCGCCCCGACCCGCCGGTTCAGTCCGCTCGGCATGCGGACCACGCGGGCGGCCACCGAGTCCGACATCGAGCGGATCATCGCGGCGCACGGAGAGGCCGCCCGGCTCGCGGTCGACGCGGGCTTCGACGCCGTGGAGATCCATCTGGGGCACAACTACTTCGCGAGCGCGTTCCTGAGCCCCCGGCTGAACCGACGCCGGGACCGGTACGGCGGGAGCCTCGCCAACCGGGCCACCGTCGCTCGGGACGCCGCCCGCGCCGTGCGCGACGCCGTCGGCGACCGCGTCGCCGTCACCGCGAAGCTGAACATGGACGACGGCGTCCCCGGCGGCATCTGGCTCGACGAGAGCCTGCAGCTCGCCCGCTGGCTCCAGGACGACGGCACGGTCGACGCCCTGGAGCTCACCGCCGGCAGCTCCCTGCTCAACCCGATGTACCTCTTCCGCGGCGGCGCGCCCCTACGGGACTTCGCGGCCACCTTCCCGCGGCCCCAGCGCCTCGGCGTGCTGGCGCTGGGCGGACGCTTCCTGATCGAGTACCCCTACGAGGAGGCGTACCTGCTGGACTCGGCCCGGCAGTTCCGCGCGGAACTGGACCTGCCGCTGATCCTGCTCGGCGGCATAGCCGACCTCGCCACCGCGCGGCGTGCCATGGCCGAGGGCTTCGACTTCGTGGCCATGGGGCGCGCCCTGCTCCGCGAGCCCGACCTGGTCAACCGCTACCGGGCCGGTACGAGCAGCACGTCGCTGTGCGTCCACTGCAACCGTTGCATGCCGACGATCTACACGGGCACCCGCTGCGTCCTGGTGGATCCGGAGCCGCTGCCCCGGATCTGACCCGGGGGCCCTGAAGCCCGGGAGCCCTGGAGACCCGGAGCCCCGGCGACCCGGAGTCCCAGAACACCGGAGCACCGATACCGCCGTCCCCGGCCGGCGCGGGACGGCCGCCCCGGATGCGCTCCGCCACGGATGGACGAGGAAGTTCCCCCGTGTCGGGGAAGAGGACCCCCGCGAGGGGTGAAACGCGGAGGGCGTCCGCATCGACCGCGCCTGGAGGCCGGTTGATGCGGGCATGAGTTCCGTTGCGAGCAGTCCGATACTGACCAGCGCCGCGTCGAGCACTGCCGAAGGGGTGGGCGCGGAAACCGCGTCCGGGCCCATACTGAGGCTGACCTGGCCGGATCCGCACACGCCCCGGACAAGGCGCACCCCTCACCAGTCCTCCAGGCGTCGCCCCGCGCCTCGCTACGGCCGCCTCGGCCCGTACCTCCGGCTCCAGTGCTACGCCGCCGTCGGGCACTTCCTCCGCGGCCTTGCCTACGGCACCGGCCTCGGCCTCGCCGGCGCCCTCGTCTCCAGGATGCGCGGACTGTGGTGATACCCCCGGCGGCCTGAGACGGCCGTGGGCCCGGTGGGCGGCGGACGCCGTCCACCGGGCCCCAGGTGCAGGGAGCACCGATCCCCGGGACGGCGATCACCGGCGACGGGTGTCCGTACGGGCGGGGCGCGTCCACGCCGGGGCTCGGCTCCGTGCGGCGGCGCGGCCGGCCCGGCCGCGTCGGCCGCGCCCCGTCACCCGGGGTCGGGGGCCGGCCGCTCCGCGTCCCGTCAGCCCTGCCCGGTGGGACGCAGCTCCCGTTCGAGGGCGGCCAGGGCGAAGGCGTGCGCGGAGGCGTGCTGCCAGCGGGACCGGCCGAACATCACGTCCTCGGAGATCCCGCTCAGCATGGCCACGGCCCGGATGGTGAACTCCGGGATGTCCACGTCGGCGAAGTGACCCAGGTCCCGGCCCTCCCGGAGGATGGCCTCCAGGCGCTCGTCCCAGCCGTCCAGCAGTTCGGTGAGGACGTGCCGGCCCGCTTCGTCGTGGCGCTGGGCCAGTACCTGCGTCCACAGCGCGTAGCGATCGTCGCCCTGGTGGCGGGGCAGGTAGAAGCGGACGAACAGGTCCAGCTTCTCGGCGGGGGACGCGGCCCGGTCGGCGGCCTCCTGGAACCGGGCCCAGAGGTCCGCCTGGCTCCAGGCGAGGACTTCGAGCAGGAGCCGGTCCTTCTTGCCGAAGTGATACAGGATGTGCCCGGTGCTCATGCCGGCCCGCGCGGCGATGTCGGACATCCGCAGGGCCGCCGTGCCCTTCTCGGCGATGAGGCCGATGGCGGCCCGCATGGCCCGCCCCCGCGCCTCGTCCCCGCTGGGCTGGCGCTTCCTGTCGGTCGGCACCCGGGCCGCGGGCCGCGAGGCGCCGCGGCTCCCGGCGTCCGCCGCCCCGGTCACGCCCTTCGGCGGGGAGGGGCGGTCGGGCAGGGCGGGCCCGGTCTCTGACGTCGGCATGAGCTCACCTTCGGTTCCGAAAATCCAGACTCCGAAGTCTAGGTTCCGGCCATCTAGACCACTAGTCTAGACTGAAAATCTAGTTAGAGTGCTGGGAGTGGGGCGGCCGCCCGTGTGCGGCCGCCCCACCGCCGGCGGCCTGCCTGTATGACCCACCACCCGGGAGACACCCACATGACGCGCGGATTCGATGTCGTGGAGACCTGTATCGCCGACCTGCGCGCGGCGCTGGAGAAGGGCGAGACCACCTCGGTCGAGCTGCTCGACGCCTACCTCGCGCGGATCGACGCGTACGACCGGCCCGGCACGGCCACCGCGCTGAACGCGATGGTCGTGATGAACCCGCGCGCCCGGGCGGAGGCGGAGGCCTCCGACGCGCGCCGCGCCCGCGGCGAGACGCTCGGCCCGCTGGACGGCATCCCGTACACCGCCAAGGACAGCTACCTCGCCGAGGGGCTCACGGCCGCGTCCGGCTCCCCGGCGTTCGAGCACCTCGTCGCCCAGCGCGACGCCTTCGCGATCGAGCGGCTGCGCGCCGGCGGCGCGGTCCTCATCGGCCTGACCAACATGCCGCCGATGGCGAACGGCGGCATGCAGCGCGGTGTGTACGGCCGCGCCGAGAGCCCGTACAGCGCCGAGTGGCTCACCAGCGCGTACGGCTCCGGCTCCTCCAACGGCTCGGGCACCGCGACCGCGGCCTCGTTCGGAGCCTTCGGCCTCGGCGAGGAGACCTGGTCCTCGGGCCGCGCCCCGGCCTCGAACAACGCCCTGTGCGCCTACACCCCCAGCCGCGGCGTGATCTCGGTCCGTGGCAACTGGCCGCTCGTACCGACGATGGACGTCGTGGTCCCGCACACCCGCACCATGGCCGACCTGCTGGAACTGCTCGACGTCATCGTCGCCGACGACTCCGACACGCGCGGGGACCTGTGGCGTGCGCAGCCGTGGGTGCAGCTGCCCTCGGCGTCGCAGGTGCGGCCCGACTCGTACCCGGCGCTCGCCCCCGCCGACGCCGGGGCGGCGTCCGAGGCGCTCGCCGGCAAGCGCGTCGGCGTCCCCAGGATGTACATCAACGCCGACCCCGAGGCCGGCACGAACCCGGACGGAGGCATCGGCGGCCAGACCGGGCAGCGCGTCGTCACGCGCCCCTCGGTGATCGCGCTGTGGGAGGCGGCGCGCCGTGACCTGGAGGCCGCCGGCGCGGAGGTGGTCGAGGTCGACTTCCCCGTGGTGTCGAACTACGAGTCCGACCGCCCGGGAGCGCCCTCGCTGTTCACCCGCGGGCTGGTCAGCCGCGCGTACCTCACCTTCGAGATCGAGGACCTGTCCGCCTGGGCCTGGGACGACTTCCTGCGCGCCAACGGGGACCCGGCGCTGTCGAGCCTGGCCGACGTCGACGCCACCCGCATCTGGCCCAAGCAGGAGGGCGAGCTGCCGGACCGGTACGAGGGCTTCGACGACACGATCGGCGACTACCCGCGCTTCGTGCGCGAGCGCCCGTACGCGTCCCTCGCCGACATGCCGCTCCTCGAGCAGGGGCTGCGCGGGCTGGAGGAGACGCGCCGCGTCGACCTGGAGCTGTGGATGGACGACCTGGGCCTGGACGCGGTCGTCTTCCCCGCGGTCGCCGACGTCGGCCCCGCGGACATGGACGTCAACGAGGCGTCCGCCGACCTCGGCTGGCGCAACGGCGTCTGGGTCGCCAACGGCAACCTGGTCCCCCGCCACCTCGGCATCCCGACCGTGACCGTGCCCATGGGCACCATGACGGACACCGGCATGCCCGTCGGCCTGACCTTCGCGGGCCGCGCCTACGAGGACAACACCCTGCTGTCCCTCGCGGCTGCCTTCGAGAAGACCGGCAACCGCCGCACGACGCCCTCGCGCACGCCGCGCCTGGCCGCGCAGTGACCTGAGGAGGTACCGGGGCCGCCGCCCCGGTACCTCCGCCGTCGGCGCCGCACCCGGCTCGTCACCGGGTGCGGCGCCGACGGACCGGCCGAGGACCGGCAGGGTCGACGTCCCTCGGGCGGTCGGCTCACGAGGCGCCGTCGAGGACCTCCCGCAGCCGGTGCGCGAACTCGTCCGGCTTCCCGGGATAGCCGGACTCCGCGTCGGCGAAGCCGCCGTGATGGCTCGGGAACACGGTCACCCGCTGCCCGAGCAGCTCGGCGGTCGCGACGGAGGTGCGTCCGGTCAGCACGCCGCCGGACTCCTCGCCCACCGCGATCACGACGCGGGTCGGCGCCGCGGCGATCGCCTCGGCATCGGGCCGGTAGCCGCTGACGGCCCACGACCGGTCGGAGAGCAGCGGATCGTCGCGCGATCCGTCGTCGCCCACGGGCAGTCCGAACGCGGCCGGATCGGCGGCCGGCCGCGCGAAGTACGCGTCGGTGAACTCGCCGTCCCACGAGGTCATCGCCACGAACGCGGCCATGCCGGCCCCCCATCCCCGCTTCTCGTACACCTCCCGGACATCAGCCCGCGCCCGCACGGCCGCCGGGCCGTCCGGCGTGAGCGTGAGGAGCGGCGGCTCGTGCGCGACCAGGGTGGTCACGTCCCCCGGGTACTTCGCCACGAGCTCGAGCGCCGTGACCGCGCCCCCGCTGCTCGCGAACATCTCGACCGGCCCGGCCCCGAGCGCCTCGATGACGGCGTGCACGTCATCGGCCTGGACCTGCGGCGTGTGGTCCACCCGCCCGTCCTTGCGCGTGCTGCGGCCGATCCCACGCGGGTCGTACGTGGCGACCGTCCGCTCGGGAAGGCGCGCCGCGAGCGCGGCGAAGCCGGCGGCGTCCATGGGCTGCCCGATCATGAGCAGCGGCGGTCGTCCATCAGCGGTCGGCAGCGGCCCGCGCACGTCATAGACGAGGTCCGCGCCGGCCGTCTCAAGCGTCTGAGTCTTCATACCCCTACAGACCGGCCACACCCCGAAAACTCATCGGCGCGCCCGGCATCGCGTCGCGGGAGTCGGAGCTCACCCCGTCGCACGGGCGCGGCGGGGGCGCAAAGGGCTGGTCGGCTGCCGTTGATCACACGGACCGGTCCCCGGCTCCGAGTCCCGGGGAGGTATCAGGCTGCCGGGCGGGCGGGCTTCCAGCGGCGCAGGCCGGTGTCGGTGAGTTCGATCGGTTCGCCGCGGGCCGTGTCGTGGTGGACAACAGGTCGTCAGCTGTCATCACCTCGCGCAGGCGAGGAGTGCCCGCCCCGGGGCGCCGGCGAGTTCCCGGCCGGCCGTGTCCGCGTACGCCCCGGCCGGACTCGTTGTCAGTTCCTCGTGCCATGCTGACGGCGATCAGAGTCGACGGGGTGTTCGATCGTTCCCGTCGCCGCACACCGATGCAGAGGACCGAGAGAATTGACCGCGCTGTCCCCCCTTCCCGCTGCCCTTCCACTCGCCTCGTTCCCGGCCGTTCGTGACGCCGCCCAGGACCTTGCGGGAACTGGAGATGATGCGGTGCAGCGCGCACATCCGGGCGAAGGCGGACTGGTTCGACAAGCGGAACGACGCCGGGATCGTCGCCCGGTGGACCGAGGAGGCGATCGCCCAGGGCCTGACCGAGGCTCAGGTCCGTTACGTGCTGGACGAACTCGCGCACTACGCCGCCCTGCGGGACGCGCGGACCGGGGTCGAGGTGTCCGCCGTCGACGGGGTGTGGCAGTCGGACGCGCTCGTCGACGACGCGCTCGGGGCACGGCTGCGCGAGGCGGTGCGGGTGCTGGAGGAGGTCCCCGAGGAGGAGCGCGACTGGCATCCCGGTTCCGAGGGGCAGGTCCTGGACCTGGTGCACCCGTCACTGTTCTGCCTGGTCCGCGAGGTGAGCGGGGCGCCCGAGGAGGCGTGGCGGAATCCGGCGGAACGCTATGCGAAGTACGAGTTCTCGGAGAGGTTCCAGTGGCTGCCGACGGAGGTCGACGTCGACGAGGACGGCGGGGTCACCTTCGGGTCGTACGTGAACAACGTGCACCCGGAGCGTCACCGCGACCTGCTCGCGGTCCTGCCGGACGTCTTCGCCCGGATGCGCCCGCTCCTGGAGAACGTGCTCACCGACCTGCGCCACCCGCGGCCCGTACGGATCGACGCCGACCCCTGGGGCTGGTACGGATCCGCGCCGGTGCGCCCGAACAGGACCGCCTTCGCTGACGACGTGGCCTACGAGGAGGCGAGTCAGGCCTGGTCGGAGGCGTACGACGAGTGGTGGGAGAACCGTCGCCCGGTCGTCCCGGACGCCCCGGTGTTCACCGCGCCCGAGCGGCCCGACGCGTCCGCCCGCGTCGACCTGCGCGGTCGCCGTCTCCAGGTCATCGTCAAGGTGGCCTCCATCCACCTCACTCCCGAGAAGCCCGAGTACGCCGGCGGCTCCTGGCACGTCGAGGGGATGCTGAACGAGCGGATCGTCTCGACCGGCCTCTTCTACTGGGACAGCGAGAACATCACCGAGAGCCGGCTGGGGTTCCGCAGCGCTCTGGACGACCCGGAGTACGAGCAGAGCGACGACGACGGCATGCGGGAGGTCTACGGCCTGGAGAACGAGGACGCGCTGAACCAGAGGCTGGGGTCCGCGTCGACCCCGGCGGGCCGCTGCCTCGCGTTCCCGAACGTCCTGCAGCACCGAGTCGGCTCGTTCCGCCTCGCCGACCCCACCCGGCCGGGGCACCGGAAGATCCTCGCGTTCTTCCTCGTCGACCCGTCGCAGCGGATCGTGTCGACGGCCGACGTGCCGCCGCAGCAGCCCTGGGCCGAGAGCTCGACCATGACGCTCGCCGAGGCCGAGCAGTACCGCGAGGAGCTCATGCGGGAGCGCAAGTTCTTCGTCGACGAGCACAACGAGCAGCTCTACGAGCGGGAGTTCTCCCTCTGCGAGCACTGACCGCGATCCGGACGCCCTGCCCGGGTGACCGGATGGCCACGTGACCGGATCGAGGGGCGACCGGCGTGACCGGGGGGCCTGTGCGAACCCGCGCAGGCCGCCCGGTCAGGGCGTGGGGCGGCAGCCGAAGACGCGCTCCAGGAGGAGGCAGAGGGAGTCGCGCTCCTCGGCGCCGAGCCCGTCCAGCCCCTCCTGCGTGGTGCGCATCCTCGCGCGGATCGCGTCGGTGACGCGCTCGCCCTCGGCGGTGAGGATGACGTTCTTGACGCGCCGGTCGGACGCGTCGGCTTCGCGGCGCACCAGGCCGCGCTTCTCCAGCCGGTCGATGATGCCGGTGATGTTGGAGGCGTCGCAGGTCATGGTCTCGGCCAGCGCGCGCATCGCGGCGGGCCCGCGGCGCAGCACGGTCAGCGCCTTGGCCTGGCTCGCGGTGAGGTTCTCGCTCGCCGCCGCGACGGTGAAGTCGCCGAGGTAGACGCCCCAGGACATCGAGAGCTGCTCCATGAGCCGGTCGGTGTCGACGGGCGCTTGCGCACGCGGAGCTTCTGTCATGGGACAACAGTATCCCGAGAAACTTGACTATCTCAAATATGTGGCTCTACCTTCTTCAGTATTGCATGAAGTTCTCAAGCATCAAGGTTGTCAAGTAAACGCCATAAGGAGCGCCCCTGTGACCGCCACCGCGTCCCCCGCCTCCCGCGCGGCCGAGATCCTCTCCCGGCCCGTGGCCCTGAACGGCCTCACCGTCCCGAACCGCATCGTGATGGCGCCGATGACGCGCATGTTCTCCCCCGGTGGCGTGCCCGGCGAGGACGTCCGCTCGTACTACGCCCGCCGTGCCGCCGCCGGCGTGGGCCTGATCGTCACCGAGGGCACGTACGTCGGCCACGACTCGGCGGGGCAGAGCGACCGCGTGCCGCGGTTCCACGGCGAGGAGCAGCTGGCGGGGTGGGCGAAGGTCGCCGAGGACGTGCACGCGGCGGGCGGCACGATCGTGCCGCAGCTGTGGCACATCGGCATGGTGCGCCAGCAGGGCCAGGCGCCCTACCCCGACGCCCCGGCCATGGGGCCCGTCCGGCATCCGCACCGACGCACCGAGGGCACGGGCAAGGAGATGACCCGGAGCGACCTGGACGACGTCATCGGCGCCTTCGCCGAGGCCGCCGCGGCCGCCGAGCGCATCGGCTTCGACGGCGTCGAGCTCCACGGCGCCCACGGCTACCTCATCGACCAGTTCCTGTGGGCGGTGGACGAACCGGCGCACCGACGCGTACGGCGGCGACCCCGTGGCCCGTACGAAGTTCGCGGCCGAGATCGTGGCCGCGGTCCGCGCGTCCGTCTCGCCCGACTTCCCGGTGCTCTTCCGCTACTCGCAGTGGAAGCAGGACGCCTACGACGCCCGGCTCGCCGAGACCCCGGAGGAGCTGGAGGCGATCCTGACCCCGCTGGCCGCCGCCGGTGTCGACGCGTTCCACGCCTCCACCCGCCGCCACTGGATCCCCGAGTTCGACGGCTCGGACCTCACCTGGCGGGCTGGACCCAGAAGCTCACCGGCCTTCCCGCCATCACCGTCGGCTCGGTCGGCCTCGACGGCGACTTCATCCACGCCTTCGCGGGCGCGGGCGCGCCGGTCCAGGGCATCGACGAGCTCCTGGACCGTCTGGAGCGCGACGAGTTCGACATGGTCGCGGTCGGCCGGGCGCTGCTCCAGGACCCCGAGTGGGCGGCCAAGGTCCTCGCGGGCCGGACCGACGAGCTGAAGCCGTACGACGCGGCCGCGGTCAAGACCCTGAGCTGAGGGCCCGCGCCGCGGCGCGATCGACCGCGACGACGGCCGGGAACCGCAGGGTTCCCGGCCCGTCGTCGCGCTGTGTCCACGCGTCGCCGGCCCGGTCCGGCGCGCGCGTCCGGCTCTCCGCCCGGCCGGGGCCCGCTACGCGCTCACCCCGCCGCCGGACCGGCGTCCGTGGCGCGTCACTTCGCCAGGAAGGCGAGGAGGGCCGTGTTGACCTCCTCCGCGTGGGTCCACAGCAGGCCGTGCGGGGCGCCCTCGATCTCGACGTAGTCGGCGGACGGCAGCGCCTTGTGGAAGGGGCGCGCGGTGCCCTCGGCCGGGAGGATGCGGTCGGCCGTGCCGTGCAGGATCAGGGCGGGCACGTCCACGGCCGGGATGTCGGCGCGGAAGTCGGTGTGTACCAGGTCGCCGGTGCGGCGGACGCGGCGAAGGCGCCGCCCCGGGCCGCGGTGTTCCAGCTGTTGCGGACGGCCTCCTCGCTGATGCGGGTGCCCAGGTTCTCGTCCAGGTTGTAGAAGTCCTGGAAGAAGGCCGTGTAGTAGGCGTAGCGGTCGGCCTTGACCGCGTCGACGACTCCGTCGAAGAACTCCTTGGGGGCCACGCCGTCCGGGTTGTCGTCGCTCTTCAGCAGGCACGGCTCGAGCGAGGCCAGGAACGCGACCTTCGCCACGCGCGCCGAACCGTACGTGGACACGTAACGGGCGACCTCGCCGGTGCCCATGGAGAAGCCGACCAGGACGGCGTCGCGCAGGTCGAGGGTCTCCATCACGGTGTTCAGGTCCGCCGCGAAGGTGTCGTAGTCGTAGCCGGCGGTCGGCTGCGAGGAACGGCCGAAGCCGCGGCGGTCGTACGTGATCACCCGGTGCCCGGCGTCGAGCAGCGCGGCGGACTGCCGCTCCCACGAGTGCCCGTCGAGCGGGAAGCCGTGGATGAGGACGACCGGCTGCCCGGTGCCGTGGTCCTCGTAGTAGAGCTCGACGGCGGTGGTGTTCTCCTGGCCCACGGTGATGTACGGCATGGGGTGTCTCCTTGCTGTGAATCGGCTGGTCGGCGCCGCCTTCCGGCACCGGACGCCGTCACGCTACGAGCCGGGGAGCGGAGTCTTTTGCCCCTGCACGCACGGCATCTTGACCGTGCGTGCAGGGCTGCCACGGCTGCCCGCGGGACCGGCCGTTCCGCCGGTCCCGGCGGCTCTCCCGGTTCCGGCGGTTCGGCGGGTCCTGCCGGTTCTGCCGGTTCTGCCTGTGGTTCTGCCTGGAGGGGGAAAAGGCCCGCTGCTTGGCTGGTCGGTGTGGGCGGGAGCCCGGGCCCCGGCGTGCGGCCCGGTCGCGCTCCTGAGTCGATTCCCCTGACTGGAGAGCAACTTGAGCTTGGTGTTGACGACCGCCTCCGTGCCGGACCGGGAGAAGGTCGCGTACTGGAACGACGCGGTCAGCAGGGCGCTGGTGCCGCTGACGGTCACTCCCCGGGGCGAGGGACCGTTCGACGGCCGGATCGCCTCCGGCCGGCTCGGCTACCTCCAGGTGTGCACCATGGAGGCGGACGCGGAGCGGGTCAGCCGTACGCCGGCGCTGATCGCCGGGTCGTCCGAGGCCCTGGTGTCGGTCGCGGTCCAGATCTCCGGCACGGCCACCGTCGTCCAGGACGGCAGGCGGGCCGAGGTGGCGGAGGGCGAGCTGGTGGTGTGCGACACGACCCGGCCGTACTCCGTCGACTATCCGCAGCGGTTCGCGACCCACGTCTTCCAGCTCCCGCGCCGCACGCTGGGCGTGCCGGACGACGACGTCCGACGGGTCACCGGCAGCGCCATCGGCACGGCGGACGGGGTCGGCGCGATGCTGCTGCCGTTCCTGGCCACGCTGGCCTCGTCCGGCGCCGACCGCTACCCGCAGGTGGTCGCGAACCGCCTGGCCGGGAACGTCGTCGACCTCCTCTCCACGCTGATCGCGGAGCGCGCCCACCACGGGGGCACGGAGTCGGACGGGCGCAGCCACCTGATGCTGCGCGTCCTCGACCACATCAACCGGAACCTGGGCGACCCGGACCTGTCGCCGGAGCGCATCGCCCGGGAGCACCGGATCTCGGTCCGCTACCTGCACCGGCTGTTCGAGGGTGAGGGAACGACGGTCGGGCAGTTCGTCCGGCGGCGGCGTCTGGAGGAGTGCCGGCGCGAACTGGCCCGCCGCGGCAGGACGACGCCCACCGTGTCCGCCGTCGCCCAGAGGTGGGGCTTCGTCAACCCCGCCCACTTCAGCCGGTCCTTCCGCGCCGAATACGGCGTGTCCCCCGCGCGAATGGCGCTCCCTGCGCACGGACCGGGACGCCGGGGCCGCGCGAGACGGCGAGCACCAGGGGGCTGACCTCCCGCGTTCCAGCGGGTAAGGTCCCCGCTCGGAGCCGCGCCGGCCGACCCGTGCCCGCGGCGACGCGGCCCTGCTCGGTGCAGCCCTCCTCGGGCCACGGGCGGTGCGCCGCGTTCCGGCGCGTTCCGGTGATCCGGCGTCGTTCCGGCGCGTGCCCGCGTCCGGCCGGGAACCTGCGTTCCGGACGTCCCTTTCGCTTCAGGCCCCGACGGCAGGAGACCGTGCGTGACCGACTTCGATCCCCCGTCCTCCCGGCCCCCGGTCCTGGACCGCACGACGCGCGCCTTCGTGGACCGGCATGCCTGCCCTCGGCCGGCGCCCGCCCAGAACCCGGAGGATGCCCTGCGCAGCCTCGCACTCCTCCAGGGGGACGCCGACCCCGGCGCTCTCGACGAGGAGGCCACCGAAGCGGAGTGGTACGCCCTGCCGGGTGGCCCGACGGGTCACGTGCGGGTTCAGGTGGTCCGACCGGCCGACACCTCCGGTGCGCTCCCCCGTCGTCCTGTTCCTGCACGGGCTCGGCTGGACCCTGGGCGACGCCGACACCCACCGGCGCCTGGCGCGGGCCCTCGCCCTCGGCGCGGACGCGGCCGTGGTGTTCGTCGACCACGCGCGCGCCCCGGAGGCGCGGTATCCGGTCGCCGTCGAGCAGTGTTACGCGGTCGCGCGCTGGATCTGCGCGCAGGGCGGCGAGATCGGCCTGGACGGCGGCCGGATGGTCGCCGTGGGCGACTCGGCGGGCGGGAACCTGGTGGCGGCGCTGACCCTGCTCGCCAAGGAGCGCGGTGGGGTGCGCCTGCTGCGGCAGGTGCTGCTGTGCCCGGTCCTGGACGCCGCCTGCGACACCCCCTCGTACCGGGAGTTCGCCGACGGCTACTTCCTGGACCGGGCGACGATGCGCCGGTTCTGGGACCAGTACCTGCCCGACGCACGGCAGCGGAGCCTGGCCACCGCGTCACCGCTGCGGGCCTCCCTCGACGAGCTCGCCGGACTTCCTCCGGCGCTGGTGGTCACCAGCGAGGCCGACGTGGTGCGCGACGAGGGCGAGGCGTACGCGGACCTGCTCCGGTCGGCCGGCGTGCCGGTGGTCTCCCTGCGCTATCAGGGCACGATCCATGGCTTCATGGTGCTCGATCCGCTGCGCGACACGGATTCCGCGC
>NZ_BAAAXG010000017.1 GCF_039535475.1 Streptomyces showdoensis
GCACCGGAGACCCCCGCTTCGCGACCGGTTGCGTCGAACTGTGCCGACCGCGCCTCGCGGCCGCGGCCCGGCGCGAACGCATCCGGACCAGCTGCCGCTGCCCGCGGAGGCCGTCGTCGAGGAGGCCGCAAGCCGCTACCGGCTTCGCCCATCGGCACCTCCGCATACGGCTGCGTTCCTCCTGGAGGCACGCGGCACGTCTACCAGAGCCGGACCACCGCGGCGAACTGGCCCTGCGGCCGGCGCACACCTGGTGACTGCACGCCGTCATGGTCGACGGCGCCGCCCAGTGGCCGGCCCAGGAGACGGACTCGTGCCACGGCCCGTACTGGTGCCACGGCGTCGCGGAACGTCGTTCTCCTTCTCGTCGCCTCTGGCGGGCACAGACCGCGACGAGCGGTTCGGCGCCCATCGCCCGGGCCGGCACGCGCGCCGTCGTGGAGCGCGCTCCCGCGCGGCCGTCACCAGTGCCACGGACTGGCCGGGAACGGCGACTACCTCCTCGCACATGGCCGAGGCCACCGGCGACCCCGCCTACCGGGCCCGATGGCCGAGGACCTGGCCGCTCATCCGCTGCCCGAACGCACCACCGCGGCAGCCACGTCGTGTCCCGAACGAGTACCGAGTGCTCGACGAGCTGGAGCGACGAGCCGCCGGAATCCTCGGGTTCCTACCCTGCGGAGCGCCACACAGAACCCGCGCACTGGATGGTCCAGCAGCCGGTCTGAGCGGCAGGAATCCCTGCCGTCACGGTCACAGAGAAGGAGAAGTGTCATCGAGACCAGGACTCGAGCTGCTGGCCTGCCCTGCACGCCCGTCCGGAGACCGCACCGCGATCAGTGTTGCCGACGGCGACTCGTTCAGAGCGGACAGTGCGCGCTGCGTTAACGGCCTGCTGCACGCTCTCTCAACACCAGGCATGTAATCGGCATCAGCTGCGCTAGCGGGTAGCGGCCGCGCCCTCCGGCCGGTGGTCGCCCCCGTGGCGACCGCCGGCGATCGTGTTTTCCGCCACCCGCCCGACCGCCCGCCCTTCGAGGCGCGTCGGACCACGAGGGACGAGCCCCATGCAGCCATACGCCATCAGCACGCCGTCTGGTCAAGAGCTACCCGGGCCCGCACGGCACCGTCGTCGACGCGGTGAGCGGCCTCGACCTCGACGTGCGCCAGGGCGAGACCTTCGCCTTCCTCGGCCCCAACGGAGCGGGGAAGTGCACGACCATCGCCATGCTCTGCGCCCTCGCCCGCCCCACCTCCGGCCGCGCCACCGTGCCGGCTTCGACGGTGCTCACGCCGCACGACGTGCGGCGGACAGGTCGGCATCCTCTTCCAGCACAGCGCCCTCGACCCGGACGCTGACGGTCGAGCAGAACCTCCGCATCCACGCCCGCCTCTACGGGCTGCGCCGCCGCGACGTGCTCGGCGGACGGCCGAGGTGCTCGAACCGCCGGCCTGACCGACCGGGGCGTTCCCCGTACGCGCCCTGTCGGCGGCATGCGGCGACGCCTGGAGATCGCCGCCAGTTGCTGCACTCCCCCGAGCGTGCTGTTCCTGGACGAACCGACCACCGGCCTCGACCCGCACGCCCGCGCCCAGATCTGGGAGCACCTGCGAGAGCTGCGCGACCGGCAGGGCAGCACCCTCTCGTCACCACGCACTACCTGGACGAGGCGGAGAACTGCGACCGCATCGCGATCGCCGACCGGGGCCGGCTGGTCGCCCAGGGCACGCCGCACGCGCTCAAGGCCGAGATCGGCGACGACCGGTGGTGCTCCGCACCAGCGACGACGAGCGGGCCCGGAAGATCGTCGCCCAGGCCGCGCCGCCGGACCGTCCCGTCACCGCCGACGCCGACGGGACCTGGCTCCGGGTACCCGACGGCAGCACGTGGATCCCACGGCTGTGCGCCGCCCTCGCCGGGCACGGCATCGCCGTGCACGCCGCCTCCGCCACCCCGCCCACGCTCGACGACGTCTTCTTCCACCACACCGGCCGCAGCATCCACACCACCCCGGCCGCGACCGCCGCGGGAGCCGGCCGATGACCGCCCTCACCCTCCGGGCACCCGAGGCCACGGACCGCGGACCGGCCCCCCGGCTGCGGCAGACACTGCGCGCCATCCACGCCCTGGTCCACCGCGACCTGCTGCGCCTCGCCTGCCAGCGCGCCCACACCGGCCTCGTCCTGCTCCAGCGGTGCTCTACCTCTTCGCCCTCGGCGGCGGACTCGCCACCCTGATCCCCAACGCCTCCCTGGGCACCGGATACCAGACGTACCTCTTCCCCGGCATGCTGATGATGACGGTCCAGACCCCGGCCCATCATGGTGGGCATCCGGCTCATCACCGACCGGCAGAGCGGCTATCTGCGCGAGCTCCTGATGGCCCCGGTCAGCGCTCCACCCTGCTCCTCGGCAGCTGCGCCGGCGGCACCCTCGTCGCCGCCGTACAGGGCGCCGTACTGCTCTGCCTGGCCGCGCGCGGTCGACTGCCCTACGACCCGCTCCTCCTCCTGCTGCTCCTCGGCGGCATGCTGCTCGCCTCCTTCGCCATCACCGCCCTCGCCCTCGCGCTGGCGGTCACGCTGCGCAGCCCCGAGACCTTCCACACCCTGCTCAGCCTCCTGATGCATGCCGCTGCTCTTCCTGTCCGGCGCCTTCTTCCCCCTTGGAGTCCCTGCCGGGCTGGGCCCGCGCCCTGGCCACCGTCAATCCGCTCGCGTACGGGGTGGACCTGCTGCGGCGCTCGATCTCCCTGCGGTGCCGGACCAGGCGGCCGTCGGCGGCGTCGAATGGGCGGGCCGGCAGCCGCCCCTGTCCCTGGAGGCCGGGCTGCTCCTCACCCTCGCGTGCTGACCTCGTGTGGGCCGCCCGCCGCTTCAGCCGTCCCGAGTGACGCGCACCGTCCCGAACCGCGGACGGACGGTGCCCGCAGGGGTAAAGCGCGGGAAAAGACCTGGCGGGCGGGCTGCGGTTCCCGCACCGAGTGTTTACGCCGTCTTATCGCGTTCTTAGCGCCCCAGGGCCCCGTCGGCGCGCCCCGGAGCGACGGATTCCGCAGCGGGAGAGGCATTGACCAGCGTTCCGCCCGAGCTTCCATTCAGCCCGGGAGCCACGGAACCACTGATCACCGGACGCTCGGAGGCGATACCGCTCCGCTCGGATACACCGCTCGCACGATCGGAACCGCCTGATGACGGACACCCTCAGCGCACCGCACGCGTTGGCCCCCCCGACCGACCCGTGCCGCAGAAACTCAAGCGTTCCATCGGTGTCGTGGGCGGAACCCTGCTCACGCTGTCGTGCGTGACGCCCGCCTCGACCCTCTTCGTGGTCGTCCCGGACCTCTTCGACGGCGTCGGGCACGTACGCGGCCCTCACCATCGCCATCGGCTCGCTGCTCTGCATCGGCGTCGCGTTCTGCTACTCCGAACTGGGCACCCTGATCCCCAGCGCGGGCGGCGAGTACGCCATCGTCTCACCCTCTCGGGCCGGCTCGCCGGCTGGCTGGTGTTCTGTGCTGTCCCTGCTGGTGGGGATGATCGTGCCACCGGTGATCGCCATGGGGGACCGCCGACTACCTCGCGCCCCTGGTGCACGTCCCGGCCCGCTCGCCGGCGCCGGCGTCATGGTCCTGGCGACCCTCGCGGGGCCTGCTCGACCTGCGGGCCAACGCCTGGATCACCGGCATCTTCCTGGTCCTGGAGGTCGTCGCCGCGGCATCGTCGCGATCCTCGGCTTCTCCCACTCGCAGCGGGGCGTCGGGGCCCTGGTGCACGGCGAGGTGGCACCCGCGGGCGGCACGCACTCGCTGGTCACCGGCGCCATGGTCGTCTCCGGCCTCGCCATCGCCCCTCTTCGTCACCCAGGGCTTCTCGACGGCCGTCTACCTCTCCGAGGAGCTGGAGAACCCCCGCCGCAACGTGGCCCGCACCGTGCTCGCCACGCTGGCCATCTCGACCGCCGTCATCCTCGTCCCCGTCAGCGCGATCACGCTCGGCGCCGGCGACCTGGAGACCCTCACCGGCGGCGACATCAGCGGCATGATCACCGCCTGGTCCAACTCCGCCGTCGGCACCTTCATCAGCCTCTGCGTCGCGCTGGCGATCATCAACGCCGGCATCGTCATGGTCATCCAGAACTCCCGCGTCCTGTTCGCCTCCGCCCGTGACAAGGCCTGGCCCGAGCCGGTCAACAACGCCCTCTCCCGGCTCGGCCGCTTCGGCTCCCCGTGGGTGGCCACCCTGGCCGTCGGCGTGCCGGGCGCTGCCCTGTGCTTCGTGAACCTCGACACCCTGTACGGCGTCACGCGGCGTCTCCGTCACCGGCATGTACCTGCTGGTCGCGGGTGGCCGCCCTGTTTCAGCCGCCGGGGCGCGCACCGCGAGGTGGCCGCCTGGCGGATGCCGCTCTGGCCGGCCGTGCCGGTGCTGCTCATCGGCGTCCTCGCCTACGTCCTGTACATGCAGGACACCGAGTACCTGCTGTGGACCGGCGGCATCACCGCCGTGGCCACCCTCTACTGGGCCCTCTACCTCCGGCCCCGGCGGGACACCCGCTGGCTGGTCAGCATCCCGGAGGACGAGCAGGTCTGACCCTGCGCACCGAGACCCGGCCCCGGGGCCGGGGCGGCAACGGCCGCCCCGGCCCTTCGGCGTCCCCGGCCCGGCCGAAGCGCCCCAGGACGGCGGTGAGCAGGACGGCGGTGAGGGTCCCGGCGACGACGCCGCTGCCGAGGATCGTGCGGGCCCAGCCGGGGAAGCCCGCGTACAGGTCCGGGACGAGGAGGGGCAGCAGGCCCGCCGTGAGGGCGAGGGCGGCGGTCAGGGAGCCCGTTCCGGTGCCGGAGAGGTCGGCGCGGCGGAGCATCTCGACGCCCATCACCGCGATGACGGCGTAGACGACGAGCGCGGAGCCGCCCACGACGGCCTCGGGGATGCCGGCGAGGGCGCGGGAGACCGGAGTGGCCACGCCGAGGGCGATCAGCAGGACGCCGGCGCCCGCCGTGACGAAGCGGCTGCGGACCCCGGTGAGGCGGCCGATGCCGATGTTCTCGGCGCTGGTGACCATGAGGGAGGTGCCGAACAGGCCGCCGGCCAGGGAGACCAGGGCGTCGGCGCGCGCGACGCGCGGCACGTCCCGGCCGGGGTCGGGGGTGCGGCCGACCGTCTCGCTGTTGAGGACGGTCTGGCCGGTGATCTCGGCCAGCGTGGTCAGGCTGAAGACCAGCAGCGGCAGGGCGGCGACCAGGTCGAAGCGGGGGGTGCCGTACGGCAGGAGGTCGGGCAGGGCGAAGCCCTCGCCGGCGGCCGGGGTGAAGGCGCCGAGCCCGGTGGCCACGGCGACGAGGGTGCCGGTGGCCATGCCGATGAGGACCGCGGTCTGCCGCCAGACGCCGCGCAGCAGCACGTACGCGGCGACGGTCGCCGCGACGGTGAGGGCGGCGAGCAGCACCGCGCGCGGTGCGCCGGTGCCGTCGGGGCCGGTGATCAGGCGGGCGGCGACGCGGATCATCGCGATGCCGATGAGCAGCACGGTCACGCCCATGACCAGGGGCGGGAAGAGTCGCACGATCCGCCCGTACAGGGGGAGCACGGCCACCAGCAGGCCCGCCGCGAGGAGGACGGAGCCGGCCGCGGTGGGGGCGCCGTGGTCCTGGGCGATCTGGAGGAACAGCGCGGTAGCCGCGCCGCCGGGCAGCATGACGAACGGCAGCCTGCCGCCGATCCGCCAGACGCCGAGCGACTGCAGCAGGGCGCCCGCTCCGCACAGCAGCAGGACGGCGCTGAGCAGCGAGGCGGCGGCGCCGGGGGAGAGGCGGAGGGTGCCGGCGACGAGGAAGACGGTGGAGACGGGTGCCGCGATCATCGCCAGCACGTGCTGGGCGGCGAGGGGGAGCAGCCGGTGCGGCGGTACGGGCGCGTCGGCGGGGTCGGCGGCGGGAGCCGGGGCGGGGGTGGTCGTCATGCCGTCGCCTCCAGCCACGGGATCTCCTCGGCGGCGTAACGGTAGGCGCGGAACACGGCGTTGGGCTCGGCCGGGAACAGGCCCCGGACCTCGTGCTCCTCGTATCCGGCGAAGTGCGGGACGACGTACTCCCAGCACAGGTAGCCGTCCTTCGTCACCTCGAAGAGACGGCCCGACGGGGAGTCGGTGACCAGGGTGTTGCCGTTCGGCAGGCGCTGCGCGGAGCCCATGAACGGAGCGAAGAAGAACTCGCGGGCCGGGTCGTGGTACTCCCAGACGACCTCGCCGCCGGTCCGGTCGAGTTCGACGACGCGGGAGTAGGGGACGTCGTGGCCGGGCCGGAAGACGCCGTTGTCGAAGACGAGCAGCCGGCCGTCGTCGAGCTCGGTGGGGGCGTGCTGCTGGCTGACGGTGCCGGGGCGGCTGCGCCACAGGATCTCGCCGGTCGTGCGGCTGATCACGACGACGGCGGAGACGCTGCGCAGGCTGGCGAGGACGTTGCCGTCGCGCAGCGGGGTGACGCTGTTGATCAGCGGCCAGTGCTCGCGGGCGTAGGCCTCGTGCAGCGGGAACTCCTCGGGGTCGAGGTGGTCCGCCGCGCTCCACGACCACAGGAGTCCGCCGTCCGGGCCGACCTCGCGGATGGTGTCGGCCCAGACGGTCCCGCCCGCGGCCTCGGAGCCGGGGACCCCGCCCCGTACCGCCGCGGCCCGTTCGCCCGAGAGGGGTTCGAGGGCGGTGTAGAGGATCCGGCCGTCGTCGAGGTGGTGGGCGTCGTGGTGCTGGAGGGGGTCGCGGTGCTCGCGCAGCACGGTCCCGTCGGGCGCGGCCTTGAGCATGACGCCGCCCCGGTACTTGTGCCACATCGGGAACAGGGCCTTCTCGCCGGGCAGGACGCCGTTGTAGGCGAGGGTCCCGTCGGCGAGCAGTCGGGCGTGCCGGCCGGGGCGGTAGGGAAGGTCCCAGCGGTGGACGGCGCGGCCGCGGAGGTCGATCAGGTGGACCTGGCCGGTGCCGGTGAGCGGGGCGTAGAGGGTGTAGCCGGGGTGGGCGGCCTCCTCGTCGAGGGCGATGAGGCCGGTCGGGCGTCGGCGGCGGGAGTTCTGGTCGATCAGGGGCATGGCGGGGCGCGCCTCCAGGCGTCGGGGTGGTCGAAGTCGTCAAAGTTTCTTTGATGAGAGCAACTGACTTTGAAGGTAGAGGTGTCGTGTGACGGGCGTGTGTCGGGAGTGCGAAACCGTCTCCGGATCCTCGGCGCGGGCGGCGTAGGGTGCCGTCAAGCAGGGAGAACGGGTGCGGCGGGCGCCGCGGGGCGGGGAAGGACGGGCAACCATGGAGGCCGCGAACACGCCGCGGGGCGGGGAAGGACGGACAACCGTGGAGGTCGCCAACACCCCGCGGGTCGGGGCGGCCGTGCGCCGCCGGCGCCGCGCCCTGGACCTGACGCTCGCCGACGTCGCGGGGCGCAGCGGGCTCTCGTCGCCGTTCCTCAGCCAGATCGAGAACGACCGGGCGCGGCCCAGCATGCGCTCGCTCCAGCGGATCGCGGACGCGCTCGACACCACGGCGGTGCAGCTGCTCGCCGCCTCCGACGCGACCCGTACCGTCGAGGTGGTGCGCGCGGGGGACGACAGCGGGCTGAGCGAGGACGCGCGGGTCCGGCCGCTGGTGCGCGGCCGGCATCAGCTGCACGCCCTGGAGTTCACCGGCGAGCAGGAGGCGGACCGCGAGTTCCGGCACCGCAACGACGAGTTGATGTACGTGGCGGACGGCGCGGTGGAGGTGGAGGCCGAGGGGCGGATCCACCGGCTGGGCCGGGGGGACTCGCTGCTGATGTCCGGCGGGGTGCGGCACCGCTGGCGCACCGCCGAGCCGGGGACGCGGGTGCTCGTGGTGGCGGTGGGGGACCACGTGGAGGTCCTGGGGGGGCTGACGGTGGGACGGGTGTGACGGTGGCTCGATCCGGTACGCCCTCTTGTGGGTTGGGGTCTCCATTCTAAGAATGCACATGACAACCGGAGGATCTTCGGTTGCATGTCATCAGAGGGGAACCCCCACATGAAGAAGCCTCTCGTCGGCGCCCTGCTCGCGCTGCTCCTGACCGGAGCGGCCGCGGCCCCGGCCGTGGCCGCCGCGCCGCCGCAGGCCCCCGCGGCCCGGAGCCAGGCCCCGGCCGTGGCCCCCGCGGCCCGGAGCCAGGCCTCGGCCGCCGTCGCGGTCGACTTCGCCGGCACGGTCGCGCTCAGCAACTGCTCCGGCTCGCTCGTCCGCGTGCCGAACTCCCAGCCGAACGACCTCGCGCTCGTCCTCTCCAACGGGCACTGTCTGGAGACCGGCATGCCGGGCGCGGGCGTGGTCGTCAAGGACGCCCGCTCCACCCGCTCCTTCTCGCTGCTCAACTCGGCCGGCACCAAGGTCGCGACGCTGCGGGCCAGCAAGATCTCGTACGCCACGATGACCGACACGGACATCTCGATCTACCAGCTCACCAAGACGTACGCGCAGATCCAGAGCCAGTACGGAATAGCCGCCCTGACCCTCAACGACGTCCGCCCGACCCAGGGTTCGTCGATCAAGGTGGTGTCCGGGTACTGGAAGCGGATCTACAGCTGCAACGTCGACGGCTTCGTCTACCGGATGAAGGAGGGCGAGTGGACCTGGAAGGACTCGGTCCGCTACACCTCGTCCTGCAACACCATCGGCGGCACCTCCGGATCGCCGGTCGTCGACACGGCCACCGGCAAGGTCGTCGCGGTCAACAACACGGGCAACGAGAGCGGTGAGCGCTGCACCGTGAACAACCCGTGCGAGGTCGACGAGAACGGCGTCGTGACCGTCCGCCAGGGCATCAACTACGCCCAGGAGACCTACACGATCGTCCCGTGCGTCGGCGCGGGCAACGTGATCGACCTGAACCGCCCGGGCTGCACCCTGCCCAAGCCGTAACACCCCCCACCCCCGCGTCACCCGCCCCACCGCCCGTCCGGCCGCTCGGAGGCCGGGCGGGCTCCCGCGCGCGAGGCGGCCCGCCCCTCGAAGGCACGCCCCGCCCCACCCCGTCACCCCCGCGTCAGCGCGCGCCGCAGCCCCACCCGGGCCAGCTCCCGCAGGGCCTCCGCCCGGTCCCGGAAGCCGTGGGCGCCGTACGGTTCCACCGAGGCCAGGGCGCGGGCCGCCTCGCGCAGCCCCAGGCGCAGGGTGGCCGAGGTGCCGTCGGTGGCCTCGAAGGCCGCCTCCCGCGCGTCGGGCCACAGGTCCGGACCCGGGGCGTCGGTCAGGTCCCGGTGGGCGCGGAGCGCGTGCCAGGTCCCGCCGAGCCGCACCCGCGCCACGTAGTCGACGCCGCCGCCCGCAGACTCGACCCGGCCGTCCGCGAGGAGCACCCGGCCGCCCCACGGCGCGTGGTCGACGTGCCCGGCCAGCCGGGCGCCGGGGGAGGGCGTGCCGTCCGGCGGCAGCGGGAGCTCGACGGTCACGTCCAGGAGGAGCCCGGCGCCCGCCGCCTCCCCGCGCAGCCGCTCCCGGAACCGCACCCCGCGCACCGGCTCCCGCATCGTCGTGCAGGCCTGGTCCTTCGGCACGCCCGTCGGCGCCGCCGAACCGAGGTACTCCCAGGCGTCCCGGTACCCCATCGCGACCAGGGAGTCCGCGGAGATCCGGCCGGTCAGGAACTCCGGGTCGAGGGGGAGCGGGTGGCGCGGCCTGATCACATGGAGGACGAAGGGGCGGTGCGCCGCCGCCGCGGCGTCCAGTTCGGCGAAGAGCGCCCCGTTCGCGCTCATCTCGATCATGTGCACGTACTGTTCGAGGGGCCCGTCACCCCAGTACGGCGCGTTCCCGATGCACCACACCAGCCACACCTCGTCCGCCCCGCGGCGCAGCGCCTCCGTCAGGTTGGCGTCCTTGATCCAGACCGCGTCGGTCCAGACCCGCGGCCCCCGGCGCAGCGGCGTGACGAACAGGGGCAGGGACATGCCCGCGGCCATCAGCTCCAGGTCGATCTCGGTGTGCGGTACGGCCACGCAGGTCTTGGTGACGAAGTCGGCCACGTTGAAGGTGCCCGCCACCGGCGAGGCGCGGATCGCCGCCACGTCGACGCCGAGCGCGGGCAGCACCTCGCGGACCATCCCCTCCGCGTCGCCGAGGGCGGGCAGCGCCCAGGGGCCCTTCAGGTAGTCCGTGAGCGGCAGTGGCGAGCCGAACTCCCGTACGTCCAGCGCGGACCAGCGCCGTCCCATCTCCGCCGGGTCCAGCCCGGACAGCACCATGCCCGTGGTCATGATGCCGCCCGAGGTCCCGTCGACGTGGTCGAAGGCGAGCCCGTGCTCGCGCAGCGCCCGCACCACGCCGGTCTGCCAGGCGACGCGCATCCCGCCGCCCGCGAGGACCAGTGAGCGCCGGGTCACGCGTGCGTCCCCGCGTGCCACAGCCGGCGGGCCATCAGCCAGCAGAGCAGGGCCGTGGCCAGGTCGAAGAAGGCCACCAGGAGGGCGATCGCGCCGAAGAGGTCCCGGACGACCCCGATGCCCACCAGGGCGAAGGCGCCGAACTTCTGCAGGCCCGTCCAGAGGAGCACGTACCAGGGCGGGGCCGGGGACAGCAGGGCCTGGACGAGGAGACCGCCCACGACAATCATGAACATGCCCACGGTGGCGAAGAGATGACGGCCGATGCCCGGCGAGTCCGCCGACAGCAGCCGCAGCACCGGGCCCGGCGCGCACAGCTGGACGAGTCCGGTCAGCACCGTCACCGCGCCGATCAGCAGGAGGACCACCCGCAGGAGGTCCCGCCGGACGTACGGCGGCAGCAGGCTCACTCCAGCGCTCCCAGCAGATCGCCCTTGGCGACGATGTACCAGACGATCGCCGCCCAGGTGAGCGTCGAGCCGACGAAGCGGATGTCGTTGAGCCGCATCCACTTCAGCAGCAGCGGCGTCAGCCCGGCCGGTCCGTCGAAGTCCCCGGCCCGGATCCGCTTGTTGATCGGGATGATCAGCTGCTGGCCGACGTAGGTGAGCACGAGGATGCCCGCCAGACAGACCGCCGACAGGACCACGTACCACTCGCCCCACTCGCTCCACACCAGCACGATCCCGGAGACGAACATCAGGGGCACGACCACCGTGAAGAACGTGGTGGCGAGGGTGGTGGGGACGCCGAAGTGGTCGCCCACGTTCTCCGGGGTGAGGGACCGCCAGGTGGGATAGAGGAAGAACCTCAGCACCCACATCGTCCCCATGTACATCGTCGCGCCGAAGAGGAAGTACAGCGCGTTCACCAGCAGCAGGGCCTCTTTCACGGGTGCGCTCCCACGTCCAGGCGCGGCGGCGGGGGCCACTCCTGCGAGATGCCCAGTCCCACCACGCTGTCCAGTGCCTCTCCGTACGTCCGCCCCGGCTCCCCGCTCGTGAGGAACCAGCACTCGAAGTGGTCGTCGAGCACCCCCTGCGCCGAGGGCAGGAACAGGGTGAACAGCGGATCGTCGGCGATCCCCAGGCCGTGCAGCGCGGCGACCTGCGGCGCGTCGCCGAGGACGAGCCGCGCGCGGGCCCGCCGCCCCACCGCGACGTCGGCCGGGCCGTCGAGGTAGACCGTCGACTTCATCAGCATCCCGCGGAACGCGCAGTAGTTGACCGCCGAGGCCTTCACCGGCAGCGCGGTCGCCGGCGGGCGCTGGATCTCGATGAACATCCCGAGCCGCCCGCCCACCTCGTACTGGCTGGACACCGTCCTGTCGCTCACCTTGAAGTCGAGACTGGCCCGGTGCTTCGGCATCCCCCAGATGCCCTTGCCGCCCTTGACCGAGATCTCGCTGCTCACCGGCAGGTCCACCACGTACTGCCCGGTGCGGAAGGCGCCCCGCAGCAGTCCGGGCAGCAGCGGCGGAGCCGGCCGCGAACCGTGCGTGCAGGCGAGCGCGATCGAGAACTCGATGTAGCGGCCGATGTCCGTCCGCAGGTAGTTCACGACCGTGACGACGAGCAGTCCCCTGCCGCCGGGGAGCGTCACGGGGTGCAGCTCGTCCCCGGGCAGCAGCCGGGCCGCCGCCGCCGCGTCGACCGGGAACCCGGCCATCAGGGCGGGCGTGTCGACCGAGTCGACGGGCAGTTCGAAGGGGATGCCGTCGACCAGCGAGTGCCGCCCGGCGAGCCGGCGTTGCCGGCGCGGCACCGGTGACGGCAGGGCCGAGAGCCCCAGCCGGGCGAGATCCAGGATCCGGTTCATCGGGCGAGCTCCTCAAGGATCAGGGGGTACGTGTCGGTCGCCGCGTGACGGCCCAGGAACACGTCGAGATGGCCGTAGCCGGGGAGCAGGTGCAGGCTGTCGCGGCCCGGCCGGTGCGCGTTCAGGAAGTCGTAGGTGCGCTGCTGGCTCTCCGCCAGGAAGCAGTGGTTGTCCTCGCCCGCGAACAGCGCGATCCGCGCGTCCGTGCGCGGCGCGCGCTCGGCGAAGGCCCGGGGCAGCCCCTCGATGCCCTCCGTCGCCACCAGCTGCCCGGCCCGGACGCACCGGTTCATCTGGGCGAAGAAGCTCATCGGCACCTCGGCGAACTCGCCGCGGATCCAGTCGTGCGTCTCCTCGTCGAGCCGGGCGTGCGACCACAGGGCCGGCCGGCCGCTGCCGTACGTGAAGCTCACCATGCGGCACACCGAGTTCCGGCACTCCGGATGGGTGGCGCGCACGAACCACACCATCGCCCGGGAGACCGGACCGGCCGGCCGGTCGCCCCAGGCCGGCGAGATGGCCGGCATCAGCCGGGAGACCAGCGGCGCCAGCCGGGCCAGCTTGAACGTGGAGAGCCGCGGGACGACCGGGTGCAGCGACACCGCGTTGCTCACCACCGTCTCCACCTGGGGGAGCAGCCCGGCCGTCAGCGCCATCATGAAGGAGGTCGAACCCTGGCAGTGCACCACCGCCTTGAGCCGGTCCGTGCCGGTCGCCGCCAGCACGTGCGCGACCGCGGCGGGATGGTCGTACGCGGCGGCCTGGTCCAGCGTCCAGGGCACCGGGTCGAGGTCGATCGAGGCACGCCAGTTCAGCAGCCAGACGTCCCAGCCGGCGTCGATCAGCGCGTCGACGAAGGTGCGGGGCAGCGGCGGCCGGAACAGCTCGGCCCGCACTCCCGCACCGTGCACGACGAGCACCGGCCCCTTGGCGGGCGGGTGCTTCCCCTGGACGTGCACCAGGGTCAGCGGGCGCCCGTCGAGCGCGGTGAACGGCTGTACCTCGGTGCGGTGGTCACGACGGGTCGTGGGCCCGTCCGGCGTGCGGGTGGTCATCGCGTTCACGCTCCCCGGGAGATCACGAAGGGCGGCTCGATCAGCCGGACCGTCGGCACCTCGGCCGGCACCGGCCGTTTCGCGGGCACCAGGCGTCTCGGCGCCGGCGTCCCGCCGGCGGTCCGGACGGAGGACCGGCCGCCGGTCGGGTCCTCGCGCAGCTCCCAGTCGCGGCAGATCGTGGCGAGGGCCAGCGGGTGCACGGTGAGGTCGCCGCCCGGGGCGATGTGCAGCCGCAGGAAGCCCTTGTGGTCCTCGATGGACTGGCCCGACATCTGCCACTCCGCCGCCACGCCGCCGCGCACGGACAGCACCCACAGCGCGAAGACGCCGGAGCCCACCACCGCGCCGAACAGGGCGGCGGCGGCCAGACAGACCAGCAGCACGGCCCAGCCCGGCCAGGACGCGGGGAAGGGCAGGGCCACGGTGACGGCCAGCGCCGCCAGCGTCACCGCGGCCTGCGCCAGTGCGGCGACCCCGGCCCGGGAGGGCGCGGAGGCCTTCCGCCTGCGCAGCAGCCGGCCGAGGAAACCGAGCAGCAGCAGCCCGCCGGCCACGCCCAGGCACACCGCTGCGAAGCCCCAGAAGTCGTCGAGCCCGGACCGGCGCACGGCGTCGACGGGACGCGTCACCCCCTCCGAGAGGGCGAACAGCAGGCTCGCCAGCAGGAAGAGCACGGCGTGCACCCCCGCGGCGAGGGGCGCGAAGCCCGCGTTGCGCCAGGGCAGCCAGCGCCCCGACCAGGGCACCGCGATGCCCCGGGCCAGCCGCCGGGACTCCGCGGCGTCGGGGTACGTGGTCGCCATCCGGGCGAACTCCACCGGCGGATCGTCCTTGTCGCGCAGCCGCGACCCGTGCGGCGGCAGCGGCAGCACCGTCGGCAGCCGGTGGGTCGCCGCGAGGTACGCGCCGCCGAGCCCGCAGGTCACCAGCTGCCGCCGGGCCGGATCCGGGGCCCCGGCCGGGGCGTCGGGCGGCTCGTCGGGCAGCAGCTCGGCGTACCGCGCGTAGTGGTGCCGGTCGCCGGTCAGCCAGAGCCGTACGGACGCGTGCGTCGGCCGCCGCTCGCCCGTCTCGCGGTCGAGGTGGTGGCGGACGACGTTCCGGTCGAACCAGTGCAGGGCGTTGAAGGCGTCCGGGTTCCGGTCCGCGCTCTCCAGCCAGGTCGGCTCGGCCGAGCAGACGATCACCCCGTCCCCGGGCTCCAGGTTCGCCGACAGGTGCTCCTGGAAGTAGCGCAGCTGGGGATCGTCGAAGTACGAGCCCAGCTGGCTGTCCAGGCCGACCAGCCACCACCGCTCGGGCAGCCGCACGCAGAAGTAGCTGCGGCTCTGCCGGGTCTGCCAGCCGCCGATCGGCCGCTGCTGCGTGAACATCCGCAGGAAGGCGGTCAGCCCGTCGTACCAGTCGTGGTTCCCCGGCAGCGCCACCAGCAGCGGCGGGTCCGGAGCCGAGGGCAGGGCGGCCCGGTACGGGCCCTTCAGCCGGTCCTCGTAGCCCTGCGCCGAAGCCGTCGGGTACACCTCGTCGCCACCGAGGACGAGCAGCGAGCCCCGGGGCAGCCGCAGTGGTACGTCCCCGGGGCGGGCCCCCGGGGTGCCGCCGTCCGTGCCGTCCGTGCCGTTCCTGCCGTCCGGGCCGTTCGCGTCGTTCGCGTCGGGCCCGGCGGCGCCGTGGACCGCGAGCTCCTCCTCCGCCAGCGCCCAGGCGACCGAGCCCGTCGCGTCGAAGCCGTCGCCGAGGTCGGCCACGAAGTCGAACCACAGCTCCCGCGCCTCCGGCCGGCCCGGCGGGGCCTCCAGGAGCCCGGCCTCCAGCACGCCCTGGAACTCCCGCTTGTCCGCGTACCCGGCGAAGACCGCCGCGAGCACCACCTTGACCGCGGTCCGCGCCAGCTCCCGGGGGGCCAGCCACCGCACCTGCTCCTGCGGGGTGAAACCGAGCGCGTCGGCGTGACCGCGCAGCTCTCGCACCTTCACGGCGACTCCCCGCCGGGCGCGAAGCGCGCGCCGTAGACGCCCCACAGCTCGCCCAGGAACAGGCGCCCGAAGCCTTCGAACGCCCGCGCGGGATCCGGCCCCGAGGTCTCGAAGGTCGTCAGCTGCCGTGCGAAGTCGGCGGCGAGGATGACGAGCACGCCCGCCCCGAGGACCGTCGCCTCCGCGTCGCCGCCCTCCGGCACGTGCCCGGCGAGCACCCGGACGTACAGGGTCGAGGTGTCGCTCCACACGTCGAGCCCCGGGTCGTCGTGCACCTCCTTGCGCCCGACGAGCGTGAGCGGGGTCCCGCCCGGATCGCGCAGGTGCAGCCGGTACAGCATCCGGCGCCGGGTGGGGTCGCCGTCCCGGGTGAACAGGTTGAACCAGCCCGCCTCCACGGGCAGCCGGCCGCCGAGGACGTCGCACTCGACATGGCCGACCGCCCCGGCCCGGTGCCGGGGGTCCGCGACGAACCGGTCCACGTCGTCCGCGGTGATCGTGAGCCGGAACATCATCCGCCGGCCCTGCGCCCGCCCGAGCTCCCGTCCCTCCTCGGGGTCGGTGACGCCGAGGGAGACGTAGCCCTTCATCTCCTCGGTGAAGGAGAGACTCGTGGCCCGCTGCCCCGTGGCCGCGGCCGGACCGTGATCGGCCAGGGCCGTGCCCCCGGAGGTCGTGCCCCCGGGGGCGCCGGCCGCCACCACCCCGGCCGGAGCCGTCCCGGCCGTCGCGCTCGCGGGCCGCGCCGCGTGCTCCTCCAGGATCCGGCGGCAGGCGCGGTCGGCGAAGGCGGCGATGGTGAGCGACGGGTTCGCGCCCACCGGGCCGGGCAGGACGGCGCCGTCGAGCACGTACAGGCCCGGGTGCCCGAAGACCTCGCCGTGGGCGTCGCAGACCCCCTCGCCGGGATGGCGCCCCATCGGCGCCCCGCCGAGCGGATGCACGGTGATCACCCGGCGCGCCCACCACAGCGGGTTGTCGTGGAACGAGCCGCCGAGCGCCCCGGCCACGTCCGCCATGGTCGCCCGCACGCGCTCGAAGTAGCGGCGCGAGGTGAGCGTGGTCCAGTCGACGTCGAGATAGCCCCGGCGCAGGCCCATCCGGCCGTCCGGGACGTCCCGGCCCATGCCGAGCAGCGGCAGCGCCGCGTCGGAGAACGCCCCCGGCCCGAGCAGCCGGGCCAGCCGCCCGCTGATGTCGCTCCGCGGTCCGGAGCCGAGGCCGAACCGGGACCGCAGCCGGTCCAGCCCGAAGCCCGCGGTGCGGCGGACGCCCCCGGACACCTGCGCGGCCTCGGCGAGCCAGGCCACGAAGGCCGGGTAGCCGGCGTCCTCCACGTAGTAGCCGCGCCCGGTCGAGCCGTCCCCGTCGAGTGCGTCGCCGACCCGGATGGCGCTGGTGATCACGGGCCCCGTGCTGCTCGCCAGCCGCCGCGGCGCGGTGCCCGCGGCGCCGGCCCTGGCATCGAGCACCAGGCCGAGGAGGTCGCCGTTGCCGCTGAACCGGGTGCCGAGGGCCGTGCTCAGACCGGGCAGCCCGGCCCGGTTGCGCAGCAGCAGGAAGGTCGACCCGAAGGCACCGGCCGCCAGCACGAGCCGCCGGCAGCGGATGCGGCGCAGCGGCAGGCGCCCGGTGGCGGTGCGGTGCCCCTCGCGGGCCGGGTCGTGGACGACGTACCGGACCTCGTAGCCGCCGCCGGGCAGCGCGGCGAAGCCGCGCACCTCGCAGCCGGTGCGGATGTCGGCGCCGTGGTGGCGCGCGGCCGACAGATAGGTGTGGTCGAGGGTGTTCTTGGCGCCGAGGTTGCAGCCGAGGTCGCACTCGCCGGTCAGCCGGCAGGTCTCCCGGGGCAGCCCGTGGAGGTTGCCGTAGGCCGGTTCCGGGATCGGGGCCCCGGGCACCGGCTCCCCGCCCGGACGGGCGGCGAAGGTGACGGCGAGCGGCGGCCGGGACACGTCCAGGCCGAGGCGGTCCGCGGCCTCCTCCATGGCGGCGGTCTTCGGCGTGTCCCGGTACGGGTACGGCGTGCCGCCCAGCATCCGCTCCACCCGCTCGTAGTGCGGTTCGAGGTCGCCCCGGCCGATCGGCCAGTTCTCGTACCCGCCGCCGGGCAGCGGCGACTCGTGGACGAACCACTTCTCGTCCTTGCGCAGCAGCACGTTGGCGTAGATCAGCGACCCGCCGCCGAGCCCGCTGGAGACGACGCCCTCCAGGCCGCGGAAGGACCAGATGTCGAACATCCCGTACAGGCCCTCGCTGGGGTCCCAGAAGTTGCGGGCCATCCCGGCGGGCGTCCGGGGGAAGCTCCCGGGAGGGTAAGGGCGGCCGCGCTCCAGGACGACGACGGAAAGACCGCCCTCGGCCAGCTGATGCGCGGCGACCGAGCCGCCGAAGCCGGAGCCGACGACGACGACATCGGCCTCGGTGTCCCCTGCGGTGTCCATGGCGGCATCGACTGCGTGCCTCATCGGCGATCCCCTCACGGGCGACTCGGGACATTTCATCCCGTATCGACGCTAGGGTTTCGCGGGCCGACGCACCAAGCGGGCGGGGCGTCCGGGGGACCCGGGGCCGGGAAGACGCGAAGCTCCCGGCGGTGGGGGACCTCGGGGGAGGTCCCCCACCGCCGGGAGCTTCGTCGCGGGTGGGCCGTGCGTCAGCCCGCGGTGCCGCGGCGGGCGCCCCTGCGGGCGGAGTCGCCACGGCCCCGGGCGGCGCCGCCGCCGGCCGCGCCCGAGGACGTGCCGCGGCCGGAGCCGGCCGAGGTGCCCCGGCCGGAGCCGCGGGCCCCGGCCCGGCGCTCGCCGCCCTGGCCGCCGCCGGTGGCGGAGCGGGCGGCCGAGCCGGCCGCAGCGCCGGAACCGCCGCCGCTCGGGCGGCGGCGACGGGACCGGGTGCCGGACTCGTCGGCCGGGGCGGCGCCGGTCCGCGGGCCGCCCGCGGTGCGGGTGCGCTGACCGTCGCCCGTGGCCTCGGCGCCGCGGCCGCCGTTCCGGGAGCCGGTCCTGGGGCCGGACTTCCGGGCCGGGCGGGCGGCCTTCGGCGGGGTCGGCTGCGGGACCTCGAGCACGACGGGCACGCCGGAGGGCTCGCGGGCGCCGGTGATCTCGGTCAGCTGCGGGTCGCTCGACGTGACGCGGGTGGTCCGGGGGCGGATGCCGGCGTGCGTCATCAGCTGGGCGACCTCCCGCTTCTGCTCGGGCAGGACCAGCGTGACCACGCTGCCGGAGGTGCCGGCGCGGGCGGTGCGCCCGCCCCGGTGCAGGTAGTCCTTGTGGTCGGTCGGGGGATCGACGTTCACGACGAGGTCGAGGTCGTCGATGTGTATGCCCCGGGCCGCGACGTTCGTCGCGACCAGCGCCGTGACCTGGCCGTTCTTGAACTGGTCCAGGGTGCGGGTCCGCTGGTTCTGGGAACGGCCGCCGTGCAGGGCCGCCGCGGCGACACCCGCGGTCAGCAGCCGCTTGGCGAGCCGGTCGGCGGCCCGCTTGGTGTCGATGAAGAGGATGACCCGGCCGTCGCGCGCCGCGATGCGGGTCGTGACGGCCTTCTTGTCGGTCTCGTCCGGGACGTGCAGGACGTGGTGCTCCATGGAGGTCACCGTGGCCGCGGACGGGTCGGTCGAGTGCACGACCGGGTCGCTCAGGAAGCGCTGGACCAGGCGGTCGATGTTGCCGTCCAGGGTCGCCGAGAACAGCATGTGCTGACCGCCGGGCTTCACCTGCTGGATCAGCTTGGTGATCTGCGGCATGAAGCCCATGTCGGTCATCTGGTCGGCCTCGTCCAGGACCGTGATGCGCACCTCGTCGAGGACGCAGTCGCCGCGCTCCACGAGGTCGTTCAGCCGCCCGGGCGTCGCCACCAGGACCTCGGCGCCGCGCCGCAGCGCGTTGGCCTGCTTCGTCACGGAGAGGCCGCCGACCACGGTGGTCAGCCGGAGGTTGACCGCGGTCGCGTACGGGGTCAGCGAGTCCGTCACCTGCTGGGCGAGCTCACGGGTGGGCACCATCACCAGGGCGAGCGGCGCCTTCGGCTCGGCCCGGAGACCGGCGGTGCGGGCGAGCAGCGCGAGACCGAACGCGAGGGTCTTGCCCGATCCGGTCCGGCCCCGGCCCAGCAGGTCGCGGCCGGCGAGCGAGTCGGGCAGCGTGGCGGCCTGGATGGGGAACGGCGCGGTCACACCCTGTGCGGTGAGCGTCTTCAGCAGCCCGGCGGGCATGTCGAGGGCCGCGAAGTCGTCGACGGGAGGGAGTGAGGGGGTCGTGCTCTCCGGCAGTCGGAACTCCCTCGGCGGCGCCGCGGAGGTCTGGGGCGACTTGGCGCGCCGGTTCGGCTTCTGGGGCCTGCGGGACATGCGGGGGCTACCTTCCTGGAAACAGCGCAAACCGGGGTCCGCACCGAAACGGTGCGAACCCCGGCGAGCAGATATCGTCCGGCGATTAGGCGGGGACGATGTTCTCCGCCTGCGGGCCCTTCTGGCCCTGCGTGACGTCGAAGGAGACCCGCTGGCCCTCCTGGAGCTCACGGAAGCCCTGGGTGGCGATGTTCGAGTAGTGGGCGAAGACGTCCGGGCCGCCGCCGTCCTGCTCGATGAAGCCGAAGCCCTTTTCCGAGTTGAACCACTTCACGGTTCCCTGTGCCATGACCTTCTCCTTCTGTAGGCAGAGGCCCCATCCGGAGATGCCGGAAAACAAAATGCGCCTGAAGAGAGGAGTTTCCCGTCAGACGCAAGAGGTTAATGGGTACCACAACTGCAACGCTTCGAGCCTAGCACAACCACTGCGGCGGTGCGCTGACCACGGCAAACGTGCGAGAGGCACTCCGAACGCCTGGTAGATTGATCTACGTCGCCGCGGGGAACGCCGCGGTCGGCGAACACCTGTCCGGGTGGCGGAATGGCAGACGCGCTAGCTTGAGGTGCTAGTGCCCTTTATCGGGCGTGGGGGTTCAAGTCCCCCCTCGGACACCACATCGACGCCACGCGGTGGCGGCCAGGGATCCCTCCCGGCCGCCACCGCGTGGCGTTTCTCCGCGTTCCGCCCCCTTGATCACCGACCGCCTCGGCTGAGCCCCGCCGGCCGGGTCAGCCGGCCTCCGACCGCTCCCAGGCCGTGGTGAGCCCGTCCAGCCACGCGGGCGGCAGCTCGGCGGCGTCCCACTCCTCCCGCAGCGGCGCCGGGTCCCCGAGCAGCCGCTCCAGGACGGCGAGGCTGGTGGGGGAGTGGACCAGGGAGTAGCGGCCGTGGATCGCGATCGCGCTCCCGGGTCCGAACTCCCCGAACAGCCGCTCCAGGCGGGCGCGGTGGAGCGCGGCGAACTCGGTGAGCCGCCCCGGGTACCCGGCCCGCTGCCGGGAGGTGAGGGTGGCGAGGACGGCCTTGAGCACCTGGTCGGTGGCCTCCGGGTCGAGGTCGGACACGTCCGTGAAGGACAGGTACAGCGGCAGCACCGCGACCTTCGCCCGCTCCAGCTCCATCCGGCCGACGCGCGGCCGGTCGTCCGCCGAGCGCTCCGGCACGCCCGCGGCGACGGCCTGCCGCAGCGCGTGCTCGGCGATCCCGCCCAGGCCGTCGGCCGCGGCCCGGGCGCCGTCGAGCCAGCCGGAGCCGTAGAGCTCGCCCTTCCCGCTCGGCGCGTCCCGCGCCAGCCCGTCGACCTCCTGGTGCGCCAGGGACAGGGCACCGGCCTCGATGAGACCGATCAGCTCCTCCGCGTCACCGGAGTAGACCCCGGCCCGGGCCAGGAGCTGGACGAGCGTGGTGCGGGCGTTGAGGACGCTGGCCGCGTCCAGCTGCTGCCGTCCTCCGTCGTGGGCGTTCATGGGTCCTCCTCGTCGCATGGGGGCAGCGGGGCCGAGCGTACGCGGAACGATCAGACTTCCGGTGTACGCCCCCACCGTCGGGTCCGACCGTGGGGGTGACGTGCCGGGGGCGCCCGCCGCCGTAGCGTCGGCTCCATGTTCACACCGACCCGGGCGGCCGCCGCCGCCCTCCTCGCCTGCGCCCTCGCCTTACCGGCGACGGTCCTGCCCGCCTCCGCCGCCACGCCCTCCGCCGGCACGGCACCGGCCGCCCCGGCGGCCGTCCCTGCGCCCGCCCCGCTCGAACTGCCCGCGCCCACCGGCGAGGAGCGCGTCGGCAGCACCGTCCTGCACCTCGTCGACCGCTCCCGCAAGGACCCGTGGGTGCCCACCGCCGACGGCCGCGAGCTCATGGTGACGCTCCACTACCCGGCCGCCCGCCGCTCGCACGGCGCCCCCGCCCCGTACGCGACCGAGGCCGAGGCCCGGCTGCTCCTGGCGGGCGTGGGCGTCGCGGACCCCGCGGCCGTGCGGGCCCTGGCCACGATGGACACGTACAGCGAGACCGGCGTCCGGCCGGCGCCGGGCCGGCACCCGCTGGTGCTGCTCTCGCCCGGCTTCGGCGTCCCCCCGGTTCACCCTCACGAACCTCGCCGTCGACCTCGCCTCGCGCGGCTACGTCGTCGCCTCCGTCGACCACGCCTACGAGACCTCGGGCACCGCCGTGCCCGACGGGCGGATCCTCACCTGTGTGGCCTGCAAGGCCCTCGACGAGGACGGCGTGCACGGCAGCGTCGTCACCGGCGCCCGCGCGGCGGACATGCGCTTCCTCCTCGACCGGCTCACCGGCCCGCGGCCCGTCTGGACGTACGCGGGGGCGATCGACCGGAGCCGGATCGGCATGGCCGGCCACTCCATCGGCGGAGCCGCCGCCGCCACGGCGATGCTCGCGGACCGCCGGATCGACGCGGGCGTGAACATGGACGGCGCGTTCTGGGACACCCTGCCGGCGAAGGGGCTCGGCGGGCGTCCGTTCCTGCTCCTCGGCACGGACGACGAGACGCACCGGCCCGGCGGCCTCGACGCGACCTGGGACACCACCTGGCCGGCGCTGGGCGGCTGGAAGCGCTGGCTGACGGTGGCCGGTACCGACCACTTCAGCTTCTCCGACGGGCCGGTGCTCCAGCGGCACTTCGGCCTGCCCGCCGGGGACATCCCGGCCGACCGGGCGCTCGCCGTCACCCGCGCGTACGTCGGCGCCTTCTTCGACCGGCACCTGCGGGGCACGCCCCAGCCGCTCCTCGCGGGGCCGGGTCCGCTCCACCCGGAGGTGCGGTTCCACCGGCCGTGAGGCCGCACCGCGCCACCGCGTGATTCCGGGGGCGGACCCCCGTGCCGCCCCCGGAATCACGCGGCGCACGGCTCAGTTCAGCGCGGCGCCGGTCGGGACGACGACCCCGTACAGGTCCCCGATGGTCGCGAGCGCGCCCCGGTGGAGCTGCTCGGCCGTCACCTCGCCCACGGCGGTGCCCAGCGGCCGGGTGGCGCAGGCGTCGGCGACGACGGTGGGGCGGTCGCCGCGCAGGAAGGCGCCGGCCGTCGTGAACGCGACGCACATGTGGGTCATGAAGCCGGCGATGACGAGGTCCTTGCTGCCGGCGGCGTCGAGGTGCGCGGCCAGGTCGGTGCCGACGAAGGCGTCCGGCGCGGTCTTCACGACCACGGGCTCGCCCTCGACGGGGGCCACCCGGGGGTGGATCCGCCCGATCTCGGCACGGACGTCGTACGGGGTGCCCTCGCCGCCGTCGTTGACGACGTGGACGACCTGGGCGCCGGCCGCGCGGGCCCGGGCGAGCAGCCCGGCGGCCGAGTCGAGGGCCGCCTCCCAGCCGTCCAGCTCCATCACGCCGCGCGTGTAGGTGTTCTGGTAGTCGATCAGGAGCAGCGTGGCGCCGGCGAGCGTGGCCGGGGTCCGGTCGAAGCCGTTGAGGTCGCGGAGGGTGGTGGAGGACATGGAGGCCCCTTCAGGGAACGGGATGACGGGAAGGCATGCGGGTGGGGGGACGGGCCCGGGAGCTCGCCCGGCGCCGTGTCCCCACGCTACGAACCCGCCCCCGATGGCGGCAATGTCATGCGACTTGCAGATCCGGACATCGGCAGGGGCTTCCGTTGTTAGCTACTTAGCCAAAGTGCTAAAAACGTCTCCGTGAGCGACACCGTGAGTGAACCCCCGCGCGAGCCGGTCGACGACGCCGGCGTGTTCCGCGCCCTCGCCGACCCCACCCGGCGGCAGATCCTCGAGGACCTCCGCGCCGGCGGAGAGCTCGCCGCCGGCGAGATCGCGAGCCGCTTCGCCATCAGCGCCCCGTCCATCTCCCGCCACCTCGGCGTGCTCAAGGGCGCCGGACTCGTCGCCGAGCGGCGGGACGGCAACCGGATCCTCTACTCCCTCGTCGAGGACCGGCTGGCCACCAGCGTGGGGCGCTTCCTCAGCGCCGTGTGCCCCGAGCAGATCGTCCTGCGCCACACCAAGTGGCGCACCGACCCGGGCCGCGACGCCCGCGGACAGGAGAACCCCGCATGAGACCCCCGCGCCTCGCCTCCGTCATCGAACGGCGCCTCCTCGTCAACTACCGGGTCGCCCCGGAGGCCGTCGCCCCGCTGCTGCCGGCCCCGCTGCGCCCGCAGCTCGTGCGCGGGCACGCCGTCGCCGGGATCTGCCTCCTGCGGCTCGGCTCGGTGCGGCCCGCCTGGGCGCCCGCCGCCGTCGGGCTGCGCAGCGAGAACGCCGCCCACCGCATCGCCGTCGAGTGGGACGGCCCGGACGGCGTGGAGACCGGCGTCTACATCCCGCGCCGCGACACCGCCTCGCTGGTCAACCGCTGGGCCGGCGGCCGGGTCTTCCCCGGCGAGCACGGCCACGCCGACTTCGAGGTCCGGGAGACCCCCGACACGCTGCGCGTGGCCTACGCGACGCGCGACGGGGGGACCCGCGTCGAGGTCACCGCGCAGCTCGCCGACCGGCTGGAGGGCAGCGGGCTCTTCGCCGACCTCGACGAGGCCTCCGCCTTCTTCCGCGCCGGCAGCAAGGGGTACTCGGAGACGCGCTCCGGCTGCGCCCTCGACGGCATGCAGCTCGCGACGGACGCCTGGCGCATCGAACCGGGCCGCGTGACCTCGGCCCGGTCCAGCTACTTCGACGACCCCGACCGCTTCCCGCCGGGCAGCGCGACCCTGGACTCCGTCCTGGTCATGCGCGACGTCCCGGTCCACTGGCGGGCGCTGCCCGGGATGCCGGTGACGGCACCCGCGGGCGCGGCGCTACGGCACGCGGCCTGACGTGCCGTCGCCGACCGGGTCCAGGGCCGGCAGCTCCTTCCTCGGCGGCGCACCGGGGGAGGGGGCGACGGCGTCGGTCCCGGGGCCCGTCCCGGTCCCGGTTCCCTCCCCAGGGCCGGAACGGCGGCGCAGGCGGCTCAGACGGGTGGCCACCGGCTCGGTGTAGCGGGCGGTGAGCGGGCCCAGGACGACGAGGATGAGGACGTACGCGGTGGCGAGCGGCCCGAGGGAGGGCTCGATGCCCGCGGAGACGGCCAGGCCCGCGATGACGATGGAGAACTCGCCGCGCGCCACCAGGGTGCCGCCCGCCCGCCACCGGCCCTTGGCGGAGATCCCGGCCCGGCGGGCCGCCCAGTAGCCCGTCGCGATCTTCGTGGCGGCGGTGACCGCGGCCAGCGCGAGCGCGGGGAGCAGGACCGGCGGGATGCTCGCCGGGTCGGTGTGCAGCCCGAAGAAGACGAAGAAGACCGCGGCGAACAGGTCCCGCAGCGGGCTCAGCAGGTGGTGGGCGCCCTCGGCGACCTCGCCGGACAGCGCGATGCCGACCAGGAACGCGCCGACGGCGGCGGAGACCTGGAGCTGCTGGGCCACGCCCGCGACCAGCAGGGTGAGTCCGAGCACCACGAGGAGCAGCTTCTCGGGGTCGTCGCTGGAGACGAAGCGGGAGATCAGCCGCCCGTAGCGGAGCGCGAGGAAGAGCACGAGACCGGCGACCCCCAGCGCCACGGCCAGGGTGACGCTGCCGGCGGCGAGGCCGACCCCGGCGAGCAGGGCCGTGACGATCGGCAGGTAGACGGCCATCGCCAGGTCCTCCAGGACCAGGATGCTCAGCACCACCGGGGTCTCCCGGTTGCCGAGGCGGCCGAGGTCGCCGAGCACCTTGGCGATCACGCCGGAGGAGGAGATCCAGGTGACGCCGGCCAGCACCACCGCGGCGACCGGGCCCCAGCCGAGCAGCAGGGCCGCGGCGGCGCCGGGCAGGGCGTTGAGGGCCGCGTCCACGAGACCGGCCGGGTACTGCGTCTTGAGGTTGGTGACCAGGTCGGTCGCCGTGTACTCCAGGCCCAGCATCAGCAGCAGGAGGATGACGCCGATCTCGGCGCCGATGGCCACGAACTCCTCGCTCGCGCCGAGCGGGAGCAGTCCGCCCTCGCCGAAGGCGAGACCGGCCAGGAGGTAGAGCGGGATGGGGGAGAACTTCAGCCGTCCGGCCAGCCGGCCCAACAGGCCGAGGCCGAGGATGATCGCACCGAACTCGATGAGGAAGACGGCGGACGAGTGCATGGATCACTCCCTTCCGAGTATCAGGGCGGCGGCGTCGACGCCTTCACGGGTGCCGATGACGATGAGCGTGTCGCCCCCGGCGAGCCGGAAGTCCGGGCCGGGGGAGGGGACGGCGTCCGCCCGGCGCAGCACCGCCACGATCGAGACGCCGGTCTCGGTCCGGGTCCGGGTCTCGCCGAGCAGGCGGCCGCTCCAGTGGGAGGCGGCGGACAGTTCGATCCGCTCGGCCACCAGGCCCAGGTCCGTGGTGGAGAGCAGGCTGGGGCTGTGGTGGGACGGCATCAGCGCGTCGATCAGCGCCTCCGACTCCCCGGCGGTCAGCCGCACCGACAAGGAGCATTCGTCGGGGTCGTCGCTCCGGTAGGCGTTCAGCACCCGGCTCCCGTCGCGCCCCGCGACCACCGACAGCCGGCGGTCCTCGCGCGTGGTGAGGTCGTAGCGGACCCCGATCCCGGGCAGCGGTGTACGACTCATGCGCGCAGCGGGCACGACGGGCTCTCCTCGGCGGGGTGGGCAGCGTGAAGGGAGACGTCCCGCACCGCGGGCGTCTTGGCAATTACTTTACCCAGGCAACAAAGTGGCCGATTAGCCGGGATAGCGGAGGATCATGCCGGGAACGGCACAAAGCGGCGGCTAGGCGCTGCCCTCCGGATCGGTCAGCGCCTCCGCGAACCGGTCCGCGAACCGCATCAGCCCGTCGAGCTCCGCCCCGCCGCGCGCGATCCGCAGCCCGTGCCGACGCCCCCAGAACGCCGCCTGCACCACGTGCAGCTGGGCCCAGCGCCTGACCCGCTCGCGGTCGAGCCCGGCGGCCTCCGCGTACACCGCCAGCGCGCGGAAGGCGGCGGCGCGCGGATCGGCCGCGCCGAGGAAGTGCGGGGCGCGGGTCTTCAGGAAGGTGCCCCCGTCGTACGCCGGATCGCCC
This sequence comes from Streptomyces showdoensis, assembly GCF_039535475.1. Classification (NCBI taxonomy): domain Bacteria; kingdom Bacillati; phylum Actinomycetota; class Actinomycetes; order Kitasatosporales; family Streptomycetaceae; genus Streptomyces; species Streptomyces showdoensis. The sequence continues at coordinate 26,571 of NZ_BAAAXG010000017.1, forward strand.
GCGTACCCCTTGGGGTCGACCGCGAGCCACGGCTCGCGCTCCGCCCGCAGGACGTTCCCCGCGTGCAGGTCGCCGTGGACCAGGGTGTCCGGCTGGTCCCGCCCCAACTCCCGTACGGTGGCCACGGCGGCGTCCACGACCCGGCCCGGCATCGTGTGCCCGAGCTCCCGGGCGTCCCGCTGCAGCTCCTCCTCCCACGCCCCGGCCCGCTCGCTCAGCCGGGGCAGCCCGGGCGGCGCGGGCACGGCGAGCCGCCGCCCGATCCGGCCCGCGACCCGGGCCACCTCGTCGCCGTCCGCGAGCTCCCCGAGGGTCGAGGTCCCGGCCCGCTCCAGCACCATCGCGAACCGCTCGTCGTCCCGTGCGTACAGCCGGACCGCGCCCCGCCCCGCCCACACGGCGAAGGCGTCCGGTTCGTGCACGTTCCCCGGGTGCGGGAAGGACACCTTGAGCACGGCGCGCTCCCCGGACGCCCGCCGCACCGGCACGATCACGCCGACGCCCCCGTGCAGCACCCCGCCCTCCGGCAGCCAGCCCCAGCGCTCCAGGAGCCCGTCGACGAGCCCGGGCAGCCGGTCCGTCCACTCCTCGCCCGGACGGCCCTCGCGGGCGACGGTGCTCCGTACGAACTCCTCGGGAACCACGATCATCCCGGCACCCTACGCGCGGGGGACGGAGCCCGGGGGAGGCCCGGGAAGCGGGGGGAGGAATCCGGCCTTGCGCCCGTCCCGGAGCCATGGTCGGATGTGCTGTCTTTCGGATGATCATGACACTTGGGGGCAGTGAATGACCGGAAACATGGACCGACGGTCCGTCATGCGCGGCGTGGCGACCATGGGCGTCGGCGCCGCGGCCGGAGCCGTCGCGATGGGGAGCACGCCGGCCCACGCCGCCGGCGCGGGCGACGACCCGTACAGCGTCGACGTCATCGCCAAGGGCGCCGACCCGACCGGCGCCACGCCCAGCGACGCCGCCTTCCGCGCGGCCGCCGCCGAGGTGCTCGCCTCGTTCCAGCCCGGCCCGATATCGGGGGCGATCCCCAAGAAGGTCCTGGTCATCCCGCCCGGCAACTACCTGCTGACCCAGCCCGACTCGCTGCTGCCCGGCATCGACGGCAAGGGCAACGGCGGCATCGTCGACGGCCTGTCGATCACCGGCTACGGCAAGCGGCTCTCCCGCATCGTGTACGCGCCCACCGCCGACGACACCACGCTGTGGACCAACTACCGGCGCTACAAGAACATCCGGATCTCCGGCCTCACCTTCACCAGCAACAACCCGACGTCGAGCTTCTGCTACGCCTACTCGACCGACGGCGGCTACGGCGTCCAGGACACCTGGTACACCGACGTGGAGTGGCGCGGCAGCTGGAAGCGCGGCATCGGACTCGACGGGCCCGTCGACTCGCCCGACCACGCGCTGCCCGAGTCCGACCTCAACAGCGAGATGGGCTGGGACCACTGCCAGATCGGCGGCACCTACTCCGAGGCCTTCCTGGTCATGGGGATGAAGCCGACCGCCACGCAGCAGGACCAGTTCCTCAACTTCTGGTTCCGCGAGTGCAAGGTCGAGTTCAAGTCCGGGGTGTTCGTGAAGAACAACCGCGGCGGCTCCATGAACTTCATCGGCGGCTCCTACATCCTCACCGACCCCGCCGCCGCCGGGACCTTCTTCCAGCTCGGCTCCGAGGCCACCACCCGCGCCGACTCCGTCGCGCGCCTCTACGCCCAGGGCATCCGCTTCGAGCTGCACAACGCGGCCCAGAAGGTCATCGACTCCCGCTGGCACAAGGGCACCATCACCTTCGTCTCCTGCGACGACACGGCCGTCAGCCACCAGTCCTGGACGGACGGGGCCGTGGCGCACACGTACGCCTTCAACGCCATCGGGAACAGCGGCCCCATGGTCCGCTACACCGACTGCGCCCTGATGGGCTCCCACCAGGTGACGACGGGGAGCACGCCGACCACCGCCGGCAAGGTGCTCTACGACGGCTGCCGCTTCATCGACATGACCAAGGCGGTCGGCACCGACGACTCCAGCTTCCTCCGCTGGACCGGAACGGCCGCACCCCGTCACGAGATCCGAGACTGCCTCGCCGGGGCGACCTACGCGGCCGACGTGAAGTACCCCGCCTGACGCACAGGGGGGCCGCGGCCCGGCGCCGCGGCCCCCGCGTCGTACGCTGCCCCGCGTACGCGATGTCAGGTGGAGGGGAAGAGCCGGCTCATGGGGCGTCAGAAGCGGCTGCACATAGTGGGACCGGCCATGGCGGCGCTGCTCGCCGTCGCGGGCTGCGCGGGCCAGGGCGGCGGCACCGCCCCCGGTGACGCCAAGGGCGGCCGGCCGACCGTCTCCGGCGACGCGAAGGGCCCGTCCGCCGGCACCGTCCCCGGCATCCCCGCCGCCGACAAGGCGCGCACCCAGCTCGCCCGCCTGAAGGTCGCCCCCCAGGGCTCGATGACCGGATACAGCCGCGACCGCTTCCCGCACTGGGCCGAACTGGGCGACAACTGCAACACCCGCGAGACCGTCCTCGAACGCGACGGCCGCGACGTCCGCCGCGACGCCCGGTGCCGTGCCGTCTCCGGCACCTGGACCAGCGTCTACGACGGCAGGACCTTCACCAAGGCGTCGGGCCTCGACATCGACCACACGGTCCCGCTCGCCAACGCCTGGCGCTCCGGCGCGAACACCTGGACCCAGGAGAAGCGCAAGGCCTTCGCGAACGACCTCACCCGCCCCCAACTCCTCGCCGTCTCGGCCGTCTCCAACCGCTCCAAGGGCGACCAGGGCCCCGACGAGTGGCAGCCGCCGTCGAAGACGTACTGGTGCACCTACGCCCGCTCCTGGACCGCGGTGAAGTCCTTCTACGGCCTCACGGTGACGAAGGCGGAGAAGACCACCCTCGGCACCATGCTGGACACCTGCCGGCGCTGAGACCCCGGGCCGCCGGTCCGGTCACGGCGCCGCCCGATCCGGCCGGCCCTCCCGGGACGCCAGCCGTCGGGGGGCAGTTCGCGCGGCGACAGCATCCGGCCAGTCTGGCGGCGGGGCCGCCACCACCACCATTCGGGGGCGCCGACCACCCATCTTCCGTGGGGGATCCGCGACGCAATTATGGGGCCGGAGCTCCCATGTGCCCCCCGTGGGGATCGCGTTGACTTGCGCATGTCGCTCGGCGCCGAACGGCAAGGTTCACCCACCCGTGCGCATCCCGCGCACTCGACACGGAGGAGACGACATGAGCGTCCTCAAGCTCCAGAACCTGCAGCCCCGCACCACCGCCAGCAAGGCCGTCAGCATCAGCCTCACCAGCTCCGGCTCGGACTGCTGCAAGAACGACCCCCAGTAGTCACCCGCTCGGCCGGCACGCTCCGGGTGGGGACGCCCCACGCCCCCACCCGGACCGTGCCGCACCCGTCCCGCCGCTGTCGTGGGCGGCACCTCACGGAGGAGAACGGCATGAGCGTCCTCAAGCTCCAGAACCTGCAGCCCCGCATCCCCAACGCCGGGATCGGCGGCGGGAGCTACACCAGCTCCGCCTCGGACTGCTGCAACAGGGACACCGAGTAATCACCCGCACGGCCGGCCCGGCCGGGGGCGGGGGCGTCCGCGCCCCCGCCCCGGCCGCGTCGCACACGCCCCGCCGCTGCCGTCGGCGGCACCTCGACGACCACAGAGGCTGACATGCGCGACCAACGATGGGTCCACCGGTTCCTCTTCGCCTGGAACGACACCCTCTTCTTCGATCCGCTCGACGTGTACTACAAGCCGCGGAAGGACCACTTCCTGGCCGACCTCGACGAGCGGACGCGGGCGCGTTTCGTCCGCAGCGGCATCTGGTGGAGCCATCGGCACAACCCCGACCTCCCCTCGCAGGGATGGAAGATCCACGTGTCCTCCAACCACCGTCAGGTGAGGGAGGTGGCGGCCACGGTGATCGGCCACCTGGTGGGCCGGGAGATCGACTTCAAGATCGCGCTCGACCTCAACGTCTTCGAGATGCTCAACTCCAAGGCGATGTCCAGGGGGAGCGGGGGCAAACTGCTCACCGTCTACCCGCGCGACGAGGACGAATTCAGGACGTGCCTCGCCGATCTGGCCCGCCTGCTGGAGGGTGCCGAGGGCGCGTACGTGCTGTCCGATCTGCGCTATCGCGACAGCAAGGCGCTGTACTTCCGGTACGGCCAGCTCCTCTCCACCCACACCGTCGACATCCTGGGCCGCAAGATCCCGCACATCATCGGCCCCGACGGCCGGCCCGAGACGGACGGACGACGGCCCGGCGACACCCATCCCTGGTGGGTGCCGTGGCCGTTCGCCGACTGGAAGCCCGCCGAGGAGGCCGAGGGGGAGGGCCTTCTCGGCGGGCGCTTCCGGGTCACCGGAGCCCTCCAGTTCTCCAACAGCGGCGGCGTGTACACGGCCGAGGACACCCTGGACGGCGACCGGCAGGTGGTCCTCAAGGAGGCCCGGCCGCACACCAACCTCAACCCGCGCTTCGACTACGACGCCGTCGACACCCTCGGCCGCGAGTGGACCTTCCTCAACATGCTGGCCGAGGTCGAGGCCTACCCGGACCCGATCGCCCGCTTCCGGCACTGGGAACACCACTACATCGCCGAGGAGTTCATCGACCGCACCGACATCCGCTCGGTGCTGCTCGAACACAACCCGCTCGCCCGCCCCGGCTTCGACCCCGCCCGCTCGCGGGAGTTCCTGCGCATCTTCATCACCGTCTTCCGTGGCCTCGCCCGCGCGATCGACGCCGCCCACCGGCGCGGCGTCGTCCTCGGCGACTTCACCCCGGCCAACCTCCTGATCGACCCCGAGAGCTACGACGTGAGCATCGTCGACCTGGAGGCCTGCCGCCTCGTCGACGCCTCCGGAGCCACCGGCGAGACCGGCGGGACCGACGGGACCGACGGCACCGGCGAAGGGGGCCTCACCCGGCCCGTCGAGCTCTACACCCCCGGCTTCAGCCTCTCCCGGGGCGGCTTCAAGCCCGCCGGCATCGAGGGCGACCTCTACTCCCTGGCCTCCACCATGGCGTACTTCGTCTTCCCCATCGCCGCCATGTCCTACCTGCGCGAGGACGTCCTCGACACCTACCGGGTCTTCTTCGACGGCCTCGGCTGGCCCGAGGAGATCCACCGTCTGGTCACCGACCTCGCCGCCACCCGGATCGGACTCACCGACGTCGCCGAGTTCCTCGACGCGCGGGAGGCCGAGCTGCTCGCCCGGGTCAGGACCGAGCGCCGGCGCCCCGAGACCGAGCCGAGCGGACTGCGGGCCACCGAGGCCGGCGTCGCCGCCTTCGTCGAGGCCGCCGCCGACACCGACCGCGCCACGCTCTTCCCGGTCGACCCCTTCGCCCACGTCACCAACCCGCTCAGCCTCGGCTTCGGCGCCAGCGGCGTGCTCTGGTCGCTGCACGCCTCCGGCGTCCCCGTACGGCCCGAATGGCACGACTGGCTGCGTCAGCAGCTCACCAGGATCGACCTGGACGCCTACCCGGACGGCCTGATGAGCGGACTCGCCGGCATCGCCTGGGCGTCCGAGTCGCTCGGCATGCGCCGCCAGGCCAGGCAGCTCCTCGGCCACGCCAACCGGCGCGCCCTGGAGACCGCCGACCACACCTTCTACTACGGCCTGTCCGGCATCGGCATGACCAACCTGCGCTTCTACCTGCGCGGCGGCGACCCCCGCGACCTCGCCGCGGCGAAGGACTGCGCCCGTGTCCTCCTCGACACCGTCCAGCGGGACGGCCGGCACGCCTACTGGCTCAACGACTTCTCGGAGGAGGGCCCGCTGACCGGCCTCGGCTTCGGCCAGGCCGGAGTGGCGATGTTCCTCCTGCGGATGCACCAGGTCACCGGCGAGGAGCGCTACCGGGACCTCGGCCGGGACGCACTCGCCTGGGAGATGGCCCACGCCAAGCCCCTGGAGGACTCCGGCCTCATCATGTTCGAGCACGAAGGGACCATGGAGCCCTACATCGAGGTGGGCTCCGCGGGCGTGGCGCAGGTGCTGCTGCGCTACGGCGACCTCGAATCCGCCCGGACCGTGCTGCGCGCCCTCGACGTCGGCCACTCCGTCCTCCCCGGTTACTCCTTCGGCATGAGCGGCATCGCCGACGCGCTCCTGGACGCCGCCGACATCACGGGCGACGCCTCCTACCGCGAGACGGCCCTGCGCCAGCTCGACTTCGTCCGCAAGGTGTTCCTCTTCGAACCCGCCGCCCACTTCGAGGTCCCGCGCCGGGCCGGCGTCACCCCGCTCGGCGTACCCGGCGAAGGCCTGCTGCGCTGCTCCACCGACTACCTCACCGGCTCCGCCGGAGTGCTGCGGGTGCTGCACCGCGCCAACCACGGCGGCACGGCCGACTTCCTCCTCGACGAGCTCGACGGGACGGACCGGTGAAACAGATCTGGCGCACCCTGCGCGGCCACCAGCGCCCCTTCACCGGCATCCTCGTCGCCGAGGCCCTCCTGGGCGGCACCGAGGCCCTGCTGCACCCGCTGCTCCTCAAGGCCCTGTTCGACCAGGCGATCCTCACCGCCGACTTCCGCAGGTTCCTCTTCCTCGGCGGCTGCTACCTGGTCCTCGGCCTGACCCTCAACCTCTCCGGCTACGGGGTCGGGCTCTGGCGCAAGCGGTTCGAGAACACCTTCGTGCTCGGCCTGGAGACCGAGCTCCTCGGCCGCACGCTCGGCCTCGACGGGCGGAAGATCTCGGAGGACGGCAACGCCTCCTACGTCAGCCGCATCCACAACGACGTCCGCGAGGGCGTGCTGCCGGCCGTCGACGTCTGCATCCGCATCGCCCGCCAGGCCTGCGCGTCCGTCGTCTTCCTCGGCGTCCTGCTCTACCTCTCCTGGCAGGCCAGCCTCATCCTGCTGGTGATCATCCCGCCGCTCGTCCTGGTCAGCAACGACCTGGCCCGGCGGATCGAGAAGAACACCGACCCCGAGCGCGAGGCCGAGGCGCGGTACGTCAACACCCTCACCCGCACCCTCGAAGCCTTCCACGCCCTGCGCGGACTGCGCTCGCTCCTGCCCGGGGCGCGCGCCGCCAACCAGGACGCGCTGCGCGGCTTCCTCGGCCTCACCTACACCAACTACCGCCTCGCGCAACGCCAGCGCACCCTCAGCGACCTGGTGATGAACCTGTCGGACACGGCGTCGATGGTCATCGGAGCCTTCTTCGTCTTCAGCGGCCGGATGTCCTTCGGCAGCTTCCTCGCCTTCGTGAACTCGCTGTGGCGGGCCGTCAACGGCATCTTCGACCTCGTGGCCATGATCCCGCAGACCCGCCGCAACACCGCGGTCCTCAAGCGGATCGAGGGGTTGCGCGCCTCCGGCACCGCCCCGTACCACGACGAGGGCTCCCTGGTCCTGGTCCGGGGCGCCCGCGTCCACTACGGACCCAAGGAGCTCGGGGACCCCGGGGACCGCGAGGACACCGACCGGACGGCCGAGGGGGCGGAGCCCGGCCTGCGCACCGAGGCCGGCTCGACCGTGGCGATCCCCGACTTCGGGCTCCGGCCCGGCGAACGCGTCCTGCTCCGCGGCCCCAACGGCTGCGGCAAGACCACCCTGCTGCACATCGTCGCCGGGACCCTCGCCCCCGACAGCGGCACGGTCACCCTGCCGTCCCGGGTCGCGAGCCTGACCTCGCCGGTCCACCTGCCCCCGCTGCCGGTGCGGGAGCTGGTCACCGATCCGCGGCTGCGCACCGGCATGGGCCTGGACGCCCTCGCCGACCAGCTCCCCTCGGAGCTGTCCTCCGGCCAGCGCCAGCGGCTCGGCGTCGCCGCGCTGCTCGCCGAGGACGCCGAGGTGTACCTCGCCGACGAGCCCTTCGCCAACCTCGACGACGCGGGCCGCGCCCTGGTCCTGCGGATGCTGCGCGAACACACCGAGGGCCGCGCGCTCCTCGTCGTGCACCACGGCGACGAGGACCTCGACGGCCTCTTCGACCGGGTCGTGAACCTGTCGGCGGCCGAGGTCCCGGGGGGTGTTCCGGGAGGTGTTCCGGGGGGTGTCGGGACCCCGGCCTGAGGGGGCGGGGCCCGGCGGGGCGGGCGGATCGACCCGCCCCCCGCCGGGCCCCTTCCGGATCGGCTCCGGCCGGGCGGAGAACGGAGATCCGACCCGCATCGACCGGAAACGGACTGAACCGGTCAGGCCGGCCCGGGCGTGCCCGGGCCGGCTCCGACGTGCCCGGGCCGTGGCTTCCGGATCACGCCGGGCCCGCGGCACCGGCACCGCGGGCCGAGCCCGACGCGAAGGGCACGGACACGCCTAGGCCGGACCGGCCACCAGCTCCCGCGCGGCCGAGGCGAAGGCCGCCCGGGTGGGGTGGCCGGTCTTCTGCAGCAGGCTGGAGACGTGCTTCTCGACCGTGCGCGGCGAGATGTGCAGCCGGCCGGCGATGTCCCGGTTGCCGAAGCGTTCCGCCAGCAGCCGCGCCACCTCGAACTCCCGCACCGTGATGCCGCACCGGCGCAGCCCCGGCGGCACCCGGTCGGCCCCCGAGCGGCGCTGCCGCACCGGGGCGCCCATCCCGCGCAGCAGGGAGCGACAGGCCCCCGCCGGGGCCGGCAGGCCGGCGCCGTGGAAGAACTCCTCGGCCTCGCGCAGCCACTCCACCGGGGTGCCCCAGCCGTCCTCGTACGCCGGGCGGGCCACCAGCCGCAGACACAGGTGGTGGGCCACCGGGTAGGGCGCCGCCGCGTCGAGCGCGGCCGTCGCGGCGGTCGTCGCCTCGCCGGTCCGGCCCTCCCGGCCCAGCAGCACGGCGTGCGCCAGGCCGACGAACGCCCGGTTCCAGCGGGACCCGGCCGCACTGGCCGCCACGATCCCGTCGTGGTGCCGCCGCCCCATGCGGCCCGCCAGCACCCCGAGCAGGAGCACCACCCCGTGCCGGCCGAACTCGCCGGTCGCCGGATTCTCCGCGTCGTACGCGAGGGCCTGCGCGAACTCCCGCTCGACGGCCTCGTGGTCCTCCTCCAGGAGCGAGCAGAACCCCCGGGCGAGCCCGTACGCCGCCGGCCGCACCCCCGGCGCGGAGTCGAGCAGCGGGGCGAGCCGCTTCAGCGCGTCCTCCATCTCGGCCCGCCGGCCCTGGTGCGCCCACCGCACCGCGTCGAGCAGCCGCCACCGGGACAGCGCCCGGCCCAGGCCCAGCCGGGTCGCGTCGGCGATCCCCTCGCGGACCAGCTCCCCGGCGGTGTCGAACGCGCAGCGCCGCACCCGGTCGAGCGCCAGCTCGAGTCCGGCCTCGTGGGCCGTCGGCAGCAGTCCCGCGCGCAGGGCCTCGGTCCTGGCCCGCTCGATCGGGGCGGTGCGCCCGTCGCGGCCCACCTCGACGCGGGCCAGGCCGAGTTCGGCGGAGAGCCGGACGCCGGGCAGGTGGTGCGCCTCGGCCAGCGACCGGGCCTCCTCCAGGCGGGCCACCGCGGCCGTCTCGTCCCGCTCGCGGAGCAGCCGGGCCAGGGCGAGCAGCGCCCGGCCGGCCACCTCCGGCAGCCCGGCGCGGTGTGCCGCGCCGACGGCCCGCAGGGCGGACTCCTCGGCGGTGCGCAGCCGTTCGGGGGCCAGCCGGGCCGGTTCCACCAGCGCCGCCGCGAGTTCCACCCGGGCGACGGCCGCGTCGGCCCCCGCGCCGTCGCGCCCCGCGAGCAGGCGCCGGGCCAGGTCGAGGTGCCGCAGCCCTTCCACGGGCCGTCCGGCCTGGGTCTGGATCTCGGCGAGGCGGGCGTGCAGGCCCGCGCGGAGCGTGGGGGGCACGGTCGGCCCCGGTTCCCAGGGGCGCGGGCCGTCCGGGCGCGCCGGGGAACCGGGACCGGGGGCGGCGGGCAGCCGGTCCAGCCGCCCCGAGCTGGCGATCGCGTCCAGGAGCCGGGCGAGGACCGCCGCGTGGGGCTCCGGGGCGGTGTCGGGGTCGGAGAGCCGGTGGGCGCGGGCCAGCAGGTCGAGGGCGCGGTCGGGGCCGCCCTCTGCCGTCGCCCGCCGGGCCGCCTCGGCGTAGAGGCGGACGGCCTCGGCGGTGTCGCCCGCGCGTTCGTGGAGTTCGGCGGCGCGGGCGCACCAGGTGCCGGGCAGCCGGGGGTGCAGCGCGGCGAGGGCGCCGGCCGCCCGGCGGGCGTACCCGGCGTGTTCGACGGGCCCGAGGGCCTCCCGTAACGCCTCGGCGGCGAGCGGGTAGCGGAAGGCGTACCAGTCGGTGCCGGGGCCGTCCGGCACGACGAGGGACGCCGCGGTCGCGGCGCGCAGCAGCCCGGTCAGCTCGGCCTCGTCGCAGTCGGCCGCGTGCCGCAGCACCGGCAGCGGGAAGCGGGGGCCGAGCAGGGCGGCCAGGCCGAGCAGTTCCTCGCCGCGCGGGCCGAGCCGGGCGGCCCGGAGCCGCAGGTTCTGCGCGAGCCCGCCGAGGCCGTGCACGAGCTCCTTGACCACGAAGGGGAGGCCGGCGGCTCCGGTGGCCGCGCGCCGGACGAGCGCGGGGCTGACCTCCTCGGGCGCGATGCCCAGTTCGGAGGCGACGAGCCGGCGCACCGCGGAGCGGCCGAGCGGCATCAGGTCGATGACAGTGGCGACGCCGTCCTGGCGGGCGCGGGCCGCGAGGGCGACCGCACCGCAGGGCGCGCGCTCGGCGGTGAGCAGCAGCACGGCCGGCAGCTGTCCGAGGTTGTCGAGGAGGTATTCGACGACGGCGAGGGTGCCGGGGTCGGCCTCGTGCAGGTCGTCGAGGACGAGCAGACAGCCGCGCCGCCGGCCGACGACGGCGATGAGCCGCAGCACCGCCTCGGCCACCATCAGCGGCGACACGCCGGCGACCTCGGTGTCCCGGGGGTCGGACAGCAGCCGGGCGAGGACCGGGCCGTAGGTGTCCGCCCGTTCCGGGCCGGGCGCGCGGGCTCGGCGCGGGAGAGCGCGAGCAGGGCCTCCACCAGGGGCCGGTACGGGACGGCGGGGCCCACCGTGCCCGCGCGGCCCCGGGCCGCGGCCATCCCGGCGTCCCGGGCGGCGGCGATCGCCTCGGCGGCGAGCCGGGTCTTGCCGACACCGGGTTCGCCGGTGACGATCACCGTCCCGCCCCGGCCCGACCGGGCGTCCGCGAGCGCGTCCGCGATCCGCCCCGTCTCGGTTCCCCGGCCCACGAGTTGTCCCCCGGGCCGGGGGAACGGGTCCTGGGCCGGGGCGGTACAGGCGTAGGGAGTCGTCATCTGCCTCTCCAAGGGGGGTGGGGAAGAGGGAGGTCGGCGCCGGGGCGATGGCCCCGATCGTCGGGCATGACGATAAGAAGGGGGCGTGTGCCCCCTGCAGCCCACCGTTTGGGGGGCTTGCGGGGGCTCCCTCCGTGGTCAGACCCCGTCGATGCCGTCCTCGCGGACCCGCGCGGCGAGGTCGATCTTCGTGTACGCCGGACGGCCCGCCTGCTGGTATTTGGCCTTGACCCGGTCCAGATAGTCCTTGGCCGTGTGCACCGTGATCCCGGCGCGGCGGGCGGCCGATTTGAGGGTCATCCCGGAGGCGTAATCGAGCAGGATCTGACGTTCTCTGGGGGAGAGCCGGGGACGTTCGGGGCTGTCGTCGTGGGCGCAGGCGAAGGCGAGTTCGGGGGAGTGGGCGCCGTGTCCGGCCACCACGTCCTTGATCGCGGCGACGAGCGTCGGCAGGTCGTTGTCCTTGGTGAGGTAGCCGTCGGCGCCCGCCCGCACCGCCTCGATGACCCGGGCGCGGTCCGGGACGGTGCTGATCACCAGGACCCGGCTGCCGGAGCCGAGCACCCGCCGGATGTTGTCGGCGGGGGCGGAGTCGTCCCGGAGCAGCAGGTCGAGCAGGACGACGTCGGGCGGGGCGGCGGGGCCGGCGAGGAGCTCCCCGACGGTGGCCGCCATGGCCACGACCCGCAGTTCGGGCACCCGGCCCAGCCAGGAGCGCATGCCGTCGAGGAGCATCCGGTCGTCGTCGACGACGCCGACGGTGATCATCCGGGCCATCTCAGCTCCACCCGCACGCCCTCGCCGGGCGCGGTGTCGACGGTGGCCCGGCCGCCGACCTCCGCCATCCGCTCGCGCACCGAGCGGCGCAGGCCGAGGCCGGAGACCTCGCGCTCCGGGTCGAAGCCGGTGCCCCGGTCGACCACGGTGACCACGGCCCCGCCGGGTCCGTCGGGATCCTCGGTCGCGGTCAGGTAGGCGTGTCCGGTGCCGGCGTGCCGCCGTACGTTGTTGAGCGCCTCGCGCGCGGCGTCGGCGAAGGCCGCGGCGACCTCGGGCGGCACCTGGGGCAGCTCGTGGTACTGGGCGGTGACGCGCAGCCGCAGGCTCTCGGCGGAGCTGACGGCCTCTTCGAGGGCGGCGCCCATCTCGGGGTGGTGGACCTCGTCGGCGGTCTGCTGGATCAGCCGGCGCAGGTACGCGGCCTCCTTGGCGCACCGCTCCCGCACCTCGGGCGTGTTGGCGTCGATGCCGCCGCTCGCGAGGGTGGTGAGGGTGGCGAGGACGGTGTCGTGCAGCGCCCGGTGGTGCTGGAGGCGCTCGGCGTACCGGGCCTTCTGGGTCTCGGCGGCGAGCGCGCGGGCGTTCGCCTCGTCGAGCATGCGGCCCTGGCGGCGCAGGTACCACCAGAAGACCCAGGTCATCACGGCGGAGGAGAGCAGGGAGTTGACGTGCCCGCCGAGGACGGCGCGGCTCGCGCCGACCAGGTGGTAGCCGATGAGATGGGTGACGACGAGCAGGACGAGCGCCACCAGAGCCTGGAGCCGGGGGAGCGCCACGGACACCACGCCGCTGGCCGATCCGCCGAGCAGCATGGCCCAGCCGAGCGCGGGGGTCTCCCGGACCCCGCCCCAGGTGTACAGGGCGAAGGGCAGGAGGCAGCCGGTGACGAGCACGTCCGCCCAGACGTGCCGGGGGTCGAACCAGCCGCGGGTGAGCGCCGCCCCGAAGAGCAGGAGGCTCAGCCCGAGGGCGGCGGCGAGCCCGAGGAACTGGACGGGATGGCCCTGGCGGTGCTGGGCGACCGCGGCGACCCCGACGGTCAGATGGCTCGCCCGGTAGAGCAGGGTGGCCAGAATGAGGAAGGACTGCGCGCGTTGGAGTCCGGATCCCGCCACGGTCGAGTGCCGTAATGCCCGTAATCGTTCCCTCACCAAGGACCCCACCTGCACGACTACGCCCTCCCGCGCCCGCAACCGTCGTCTTGGCCGCATTCTGCCGGAGCGAGAACCGGCCGACAGGGCGTCTACCAGCCGATTTGTGGGCGCTGTGAAGGCGGTGTGCGGGTGGTGTGCGGGGCCTTCGGGGCGCTGCTCTACTCGATGGTAACCACCCTTCTCCCAGGGCTTGTTGGGCGTGGCACGTCCATGGTTACCTCGGGTAAGCCCTTCCGTTCCCCCCTCTCTCGCCGGCCCTCGGCCTCCCCAGAAGGAACCCCCATGCCCTCCTCTCGTCAGACGGGCTCAGCCCGCGCCCGCGGTCGTTTCGGCACCGCCCTCGCCGCCGCCCTCGCCCTCCTCGCGGCCCTCGGCGGCACCGGCGCCGCCGCGCCGCCGCAGGAGGCGGGCGCGGAGCCCCTGCGCGAGGTGATGTTCGTCGGGAACAACTGGGACGGCACCGCCGATGTCATCGCCTCCCGTGGCGACTTCGCGCGCGTCGGGCGGGTGAACGTGATCCCCGACCGCGAGGAGCGGATGCGCGAGATCCACCTCGATCCGATCAAGCTGGCCTTCTTCCTCGGGGTGCGCAGCGGCCCGGGCGAGGGCCACGACCAGTTCGTCGACGACATGTACGCCACCCCCGACGGCGCGGCCATGGTCGTCTCCCGGCCCAGCTTCGCCGACGTCGTCTCGCTCGACCTGCGCACCGGAAAGGTCAACTGGCGCTTCCCCGTGGCCGGTTACCGTGCCGACCACATGGCGGTGTCGCCCGACGGCACCCGGGTCGCGGTCTCCGCCTCCACCGCGAACACGGTGCACGTCCTCGACATCGTCACCGGCCGCCAGCTCGGCTCCTTCAAGACCGGCGACAAGCCCCACGAGAACGTCTTCACCTCCGACGGCCTCCTGTGGAACATGTCCATCGGCGAGGTCACCACCGCCCTCGACGCCCCCTGGCTCGACTGGACCAAGGGCGACCGGAAGATCACCGTCGTCGACGCCGCCACCCTGAAGACCGTGCGCGTCATCGACATGCGCGAGCGGCTGGACGCCTTCGGCCGCGGGGACCTCTCCGACGCCGTGCGGCCGCTGGTCTTCACCCCCGACGAGAAGAAGGTCTACTTCCAGGTCTCCTTCTACAACGGCTTCCTGGAGTACGACGTCGCCACCGACCGCATCACCCGCACCAAGGTCCTCCCGGGCAATCCGGCCACCAGCCCGGACCGCACGACCTGGGTCAACGACTCGCGCCACCACGGCCTCTCGATGAGCCCGGACGGCGGCAAGCTGTGCGTGGCGGGAACCATGGACGACTACGCGACGATCGTCGACCGGGCCACCCTCCAGCAGGGCCCGCTCGTCGAGGCCGACAAGCCGTACTGGGCCACGGTGAGCGGCGACGGGACGTCCTGCGTGATCTCCGAGAGCGGCGCCGACCGGGTGACCGCCATCGACTTCGCCACCGGCCGGAGGGTGGCCACCGTCGCCGTCGGCGACCACCCCCAGCGGGTCCGGCTCGCCCACGTGCCCGCCGACTGGACCGGCCCCGCCGCCCACTGAGACCGCCAGGCGCAAGGGGCCCGCCGGATCGGATCCGGCGGGCCCCTTCCGTACCTCGTGCGCGCGGTCTAGGACCGGCTGACCGTCAGCTCGTAGAGCGAGTAGCCCCACTGGGTGGCGCGGGTGACCCCGTGGACCCGCACGTAACGCGCCGGCTGCGACGCGAACTCCGCCGTGTCGTAGCCGCCGTCACCCGCCTCCGTGGACCAGGCGCTCTTCCAGTTCGTGCCGTCCTCCGACAGCTCGATCCGGTAGCCGCGGGCGTAGGCCCGCTCCCAGTCGAGGGTGACCCGGCCGACCCGGCGCACCTCGCCCAGGTCCACCTGCAGCCACTGGTCGTCCGACCACTCGCTGGCCCAGCGGGTGCCGGTGTCGCCGTCGACCGTGAGGCCGGGGGAGTAGTCGACGAAGGGGTTCCACCACTGGGTCGTGGAGGCCGAGGCCGGCCGCCCCGAGGCCAGGTTGACGCCGAGCTCGTGCTTCTCGGTCGCCTTCCAGGTGGTCAGGTACGACTCGGCGCCGCGCGACAGCTCGTCGACGACACCCGGACCGCCCGGGGTCAGCCGGATCTGCTCGACCCAGTCCGGCACCAGGCCGTTGTGCGCGGCGCCGTCGGTGTTGAGGTCCCAGGTGCGCTCCCCGGTGACCTGCCGGTCGAGGACCGAGCCGCCGTCGAAGCTGCGGAAGGGGTACTTCACCGCGTTCGGGGCGTCCGCGCCGGCCGGCCCCGGCCAGCCGCCGACCCCGTTCATGTCGGTGCCGTAGCCGAGCCCGACCCCGTACTTCTTGCGCAGCGCCGCCTTCTGCGCGGCCTCCCCGATGAAGCCCTGGGCGCCGTGCATGTACTCGGCGACGAAGCCGCCGAGACGGTAGACCCGCTCGGTCCAGTCCAGGTCCATCCAGCTGTGGCTGGAGATGACGCCCGGGTACTCCTCGGCCTCCAGCATGTCCAGGGCGCGCCCGGCCGCCTTGACGCTCATGTGGTCGAGCTCCAGCATCATGCCGCGCTGCATCATGCCCTTCAGCGCGTACTCGCCGAGCCGGGTCAGCCCGCGGGTGTTGCACTTGGCGTTGGAGGCGTACGAGGGGACGCTCACCCCGGCCGGCAGCTTCTCGGCCATCGCGGCGGGCGCCACCAGGCCGATCGGGTTGTCCTGCTGCGGGCCCGCGCACTGCTCGGTGGTCCAGAAGGTGCCGGTGGACAGGAACTGGCCGATGTTCACGGCCACACCGGTGGTGCCGCTGTCGAAGCGCACCCCGCACAGGGCGTTGTCGAACTTGTGGCAGAGGAACATGCTGCGCACGCCGAGCCCGTACAGCTCGTCGAGGCCCTTGTCGATGTCCGCCTTGCCGCACTGGGCGACGTCGAGGATCTGCTTGCAGCCGAAGGGCTCCGAGGTCTCGACGCCGAGCACGACCGCCAGCTTGCCCTGCTCGATCACCGAGCGGGCCTGGGCGGCGTCCAGGACGATGCGGAACCAGCCCTTGCCGGGGCCGCCGTACATCTTGTCGATGTAGGCCTGCATCTCGTAGGACTTGCGGGCCTCCAGGCGGATCGCGTCCATCTCGTCGCAGCCGCGGTCGCGGGGCAGCAGCGAGCAGATCAGCCCGTTGGTGACCAGGTCGTTGACGAGGACCCGCTGGCCGCCGCGCCAGGCGCGCTCGACCCAGGCGTAGTAGTTCTGCTGGTGGCTCAGCGAGTTGTTGGCGGGCCAGTCCTTGAAGGTGGGCCAGCCGACCGGGTCGTGCTTGCCGTTGTCACCGCCGGTCAGGTGCTCGAAGAGGGCGCCGGAGCCGTCCGGGTAGTGCTCCGGACAGTCCTTGAGCGCGTCGGCGACGCCCGCCTCGGAGAAGGTCTGGCCGCAGATCATGCGGCCGCCGAAGCCCTCGTTGGACATGAGGTGGTTGTGCGCGTCGATGAAGCCGCGCACCTTGCCCTGGGCGTCGGTGCCCTTGAAGGGCGTGCCCGTGACGTTGATCTGGGAGTCGGGTGCGGGCCGTGCGGTGGGTTCCCACCACGAACCGGCGTCGGCCGCGGGGACCGGCCCCGCGCCGAAGACGACGGTGGCCAGGGCGATGAAGAGCGAGACGAGGGCGAACCGCCCGCCCGCTCTGCGCGAAGTTGGTCGAGTCATGGTCAGCGATGCCTTCGGTCATGGGGGTGTACCGGGCTGGGGCCGCCGGGTGTTTCTTGCGGTAACAGCGGTTGGGCCCGAGGATCGCGAGGATCGCCGAGTGAGTCAAGAGTCCGGGTCAAATGACCTGTTGATGATCCGTCAGCCCCCGATGAGCGTCACCAGCTGATCGGCGGTCGCGTCGAGCAGCGCCGCCGCGGTCCGCTCGTCGCCGAGCACCAGGTACTGCAGGGTCAGTCCGTCGATCATCGCCGCCAGCAGGTGCGCGAGCAGCGAGACCGGCGCCCGCGGCTCGACCTCGCACACCGCGCAGACCTGCTCGATCAGGGTGGTGCCGGAGGCCACGTACTGCTCGTACTGGGCGCGGGCCAGGTGCTCGAACCCCTCCTCGCGCAGCGCGTACTGGGTGAGCTCGTAGGTCAGCATGTGCTCGGCCGGGTGGGCGGTGACGTGGTCCCAGTACGTGCCGAGCGCGCCCCGGACCGTGTCGCGCAGGGTCGCCTTGGGCTCGACCGCGGACATCACGCGGGCGACGTAGTGGTCGGTGATCGACTCGATGGCGGCCTCCAGGAGCGCCTGCTTGGAGTCGAAGCAGTAGTGGAAGACGCTCAGCGAGACGCCCGCCTCGGCGCAGATCGACCGGGTCGTCGTCCGGGCCACGCCGTCCCTGGCCATCGCCCGCACCGCCGCCTCGACCAGCTGCCGGCGCCGTTCGGCCGACGGCATCCGCGCCATGGTTCCTCCTCGTATCGGCTCCACCGGGGCCGACAGGGTAACCGCAGGAGCCGGGGAAGCCGGAGGCGCCACGGAGGGGCACCTCGCCGTAACCGGCCGAACTCGTGGGCGCAGAGGGCTTGTCAGTGCAATTTCACATTACTATGTTACAGCTCACGCGGTGACGGTACTCCGTCAAGTCCCTACGTGAGCCCGGGACTCGGCCGCGGTGAACCCCCACATCCCCTTCCCCGACCAGGAGTCCCCAGGTGACCCAGCACAGAGCTGTGCGTTCCTCCCTCCTCGCCGCCGCCGTCGCGGTGACCCTCGTCGCCTCGGCCGGCCAGGCCGTCGGCCAGGTGGCCCCGGAGCGCCCGGCGGCCGTGCCCGCCGCCTTCGCCGCCGGCCCCGCCACCGGCGCGAGGCCCTCCCACGCGTCCGACGAGGTCGACCACCTCGCGAACGCCAAGCCCGGCAAGCCCGCCCCGGCCCCCGCCCCGGGCGGCGGCCCCGAGGCCCGCGTCCCGGGCCCCGCGAAGAGCGCGGCGGGCACGGCCCCGAAGGCGGCGGCCCGCGCGGCCGAGGCCCCCACCCTCGCCTCCGGCGTCCCCTGCACCCTCGACGGCATCACCGGCCTCTCGCCCGAGCGGTTCGCGGACTTCCTCGCCGACAGGGCCGTCACGGCCGACGTCTGCCTGCGCGGCCTGATCTGGCGGTGGGACGCCCGCCTGGCCCCCGTCATGTCGGACGCGCACGTCCAGGCGGTCTCCCGTCGCATCTCGGCGCTCTCCGCCACGCACGACGGCACCAACTCGACCAACCTGGAGGAGATGTTCACCTATCTCCACGCGGTCGTGTACCACGACTTCTCGCGCACCGAGATCGACGTGACCGACGCTCCCACGGTCGACGCGATGCGCCGCGCGATCGCCGACTTCGGCAACGCCGCCCGCACCTTCGACGTCACCCCGACCAACGCCCGCACCCTGCGGGAGGCCCTCTACGCGGGCAGCGGCCCCGGCCTGCGCCAGCACCAGCTCGGCCTCATCACCCGGGTGCTCGCCACCATGGACGCCTCGCACACCGCGACCAACCGGAGCGCCGACTGGGCCGGCGCGGCGCTCGCCGGCCTCTCGACCAACTACCTGGGCGTCTACCCCGGCAACCAGGACGCCGCCTTCCAGGCCGCCGCGAAGGCGGACCCCGCCTACCGCGCCGCCTTCCGGGCCTTCGCCGGCTACGGCCACCTCAAGGGCACGTCCAACGCCTGGGTGGTCCGCGACGCGCTCGGCGAGTACGGCCGCTTCGGCCAGATCGACGGCCTGAAGGACTCCATCGCCGCCGACCTCGGCACCGTACTGGGCACCGTCCAGTCCACCTTCGGCCTCAGCGTCCAGTGGGGCTCGGTCGTCTCCTGGCTGAACTACTACAACGCCTGCGCGCCGTACGGCGTGTGCAAGGCCGACATCGAGAAGAAGCTCTTCCCCAACACGTTCACGTACGACAACGGCGGCATCAAGGTCCGCACCGCCCTGGACCGGGCCACCGTCGACCAGCTGTACTACGCGAGCAAGCAGGTCAAGTCGCAGTTCCACCGCGTCCTGGGCACCGAGCAGCCGCTCGCGGGCGACACCAACGGCACCCTCAACATCGTGCTCTACGCCTCGCGCTTCGACTACGAGGTCTACCACCCGGTCCTGACCGGCTACGGCACCAGCAACGGCGGCGTCTACATCGAGAACGGCGCCACCTTCTACACGTACCAGCGCCGCGTCCCGGAGGACTCCAGCCTCACCCTGGAAGAGCTCTTCCGGCACGAGTACACCCACTACCTCAACGGCCGCTGGGCCGTCCCCGGCACCTTCGGCCAGGGCCCCTGGTACCAGAACGACCGCACCACCGCGATGGACGAGGGCACCGCGGAGTTCTTCGACGGCGCCACCCGCGACAACGGCATCGCCGTCCGCAAGTCCCTGGTGCGCGGCATCGTCAACGACACGGCCGGCGGCGGCCCGCGGATGAGCGTCCGCCAGCTCCTGCACGCCACCTACGACGGCGACGGCTTCCGCTTCTACAACTACGCGGGCACGTTCTTCGAGTTCCTGTGGACCGAGCGCCCGAGCCTGCTGCGCGAGATGTACACCAACCTGCGCGCGAACGACGTGGCCGGCTACGACGCCTGGCGCGAGCGCCTGAGCGCGGACCCGGGCCTCCAGGCGGCGTACGACCGCTTCCTGGACGCCCAGATAGCCCAGCTCGACAAGCTCTACGTACCGAACACCACGTTCACCCCCAACGACCAGCTGCGCGACACGAGCGCGCAGGCCGTCCGCTCGGCCTTCGCCACGGCCACGTACAACAACCCCGACTGCGTGGAGAACGGCGACCCCGGCAAGAAGCGCTTCGTCTGTACGGGCCGGATCACGGCCAACCTGAAGGACGCGAACAGCCCGGACCAGGTCTTCAAGGACATGTCGGAGACGGTCGACTACTTCATCCTCGACCGGGCCGGCGCGGCATCGAACAACCTGGCCGACATGAACTGCTCCTTCGGCCCGGTGGAGATCTGGTCCACGAGGGTCGCGGGCACGTCCGGCTTCACCTGTGAGGGCCCGCTCCGCACCTGACCGGTCAACTCGTCGCTGCCCAGGTCCTCGAGGGCCTGGGCAGCGCCTGAAGAATGTGACATATTACTGCCGTGCCCAAGAGACACCCCCTGGACGCCGTGATCATCGGCGCCGGCGTAGTGGGAGCAGCCTGCGCCTACTACGCGGCCCGCTCCGGCCTCACCGTCGCCGTGGTCGACCGCGGTCCCGTCGCGGGCGGCACCACCGGTGCCGGGGAAGGAAACCTGCTCGTCTCCGACAAGGAGGCGGGCCCCGAGCTCGACCTGGCGCTGCTGTCCACAAGACTGTGGCGCGAGCTGGCCGGCGAACTGCCGGACACCGAGTACGAGCCCAAGGGCGGTCTCGTCGTGGCGCCCGACGAGACCACCCTGAAGGCCCTCCGCACCTACGCGGAGGGCCAACGGGCCGCAGGCGTCGAGAACACCGAGATCACCCAGAACGCCCTGCCCGCCCTGGAACCCCACCTGTCCCGGGACATGGCGGGCGCGTTCCACTACCCGCAGGACGCCCAGATCCAGCCCGCGAAGGCCGCCGCCCGCCTCCTGGAGGCGTCAGGCGCGACGACGTACCTGGGCGAACGGGTGACGGACATCCTCACCGACGACGGCGGCGCCGTCCGCGGCGTACGCACCACCCGCCGCGAACTCCTGACCCCCAACGTCGTGAACGCGGCGGGCACCTGGGCGGCCGAGGTCGCGGCCCTCGCCGGATCGAGCCTCCCCGTCCTCCCCCGCAGGGGCTTCGTGCTGGTGACGGAACCCCTGCCCCGCATCGTCCGCCACAAGGTCTACGCGGCGGACTACGTCGCGGACGTGGCCAGCGACTCGGCGGCCCTCCAGTCTTCCGCGGTGGTGGAGGGCACCCCGGCGGGCCCCGTCCTGATCGGGGCCACCCGGGAGCGCGTGGGCTTCGACCGCACCCTCTCCACCGAGGCGCTGCGGCGCCTGGCGACCCAGGCACAGGCACTCTTCCCGATCCTGGCAGAGGTCGACGTCCAGCGCGTGTACCACGGCTTCCGCCCGTACCTCCCCGACCACCTGCCGGCCATCGGAGCGGACCCGAGGGTCCCGGGCCTGCACCACGCGTGCGGCCACGAGGGCGCGGGCATCGGCCTGGCCCCGGCGACGGGAGCCCTGATCGCGGCGGCCCTCACGGAAGGCCGACCGCCCCTCGACCCGACCCCGTACCGCCCGGACAGGGACTTCACCGAAGGATCCGCTCCATGACCCGCCCCACCGGCGGGAGCGGCCCCCACGCCCCGACCCACGGAGCACCGAGATGACCACCCCGCGCGACCTGGTGGGCGGCGAGCCCACCGCCACGCACACCGTCACCTTCGACGGCCGGGAACTCCCCGCACAAGCAGGCCAGACCGTCGCCGCGGTCCTCTGGTCCGCGGGGATCCTGTCCTGGCGCACCACCCGCGGAACCGGCGCGCCCAGAGGTGTCTTCTGCGGCATCGGCCAGTGCTTCGACTGCCTGGTCACCGTCAACGGCACCCCCAACCAGCGGGCGTGCCTGGTCCCGGCGGGCCCGGGCGACACGATCACCACCCAGGAGGGAACCGGACGTGCCGAACTCGGCTGCTGACCTCGCGATCGTCGGCGCGGGCCCCGCGGGGGCTCGCCGCCGCCGTGACCGCCGCCGACCTGGGCCTGTCCGTGGTCCTCCTGGACGCGGGCCGACGCCCCGGCGGCCAGTACTACCGCAGCCCCGCCCCCGGACTGGGCGCGGAACGCCCGCAGGCCCTGCACCACGACTGGCAGGCCTTCGCGTCCCGCGAGGCGCGCCTGCGCAAGGCCGACCGGGTGGAGTACCACCCGGAGACCCACGTGTGGACGGTCCTGCCGAACAACGAGGGCTGGACGCTCCACGCCCGCACGAACACCGAGCAGCCCACCACGGTCCACGCGCGCGCGGTCCTCCTGGCCACGGGCGCGTACGAACGCCAACTCCCCTTCCCCGGCTGGACGCTCCCGGGCGTCGTGGGCGCCGGCGGGGCGCAGGCGATGCTGAAGAGCGGCCTGGTGCTGCCCGGCCGCCGCGTCGTCGTGGCGGGCAGCGGCCCCCCTGCTGCTCGCGGTGGCGGCGACGCTCGCCGCGGCGGGCGCCCGCGTCCCGGCGGTGGTGGAGGCGGCCGCGTACACCGGCTACGCCCGCAGCACCGGCACGCTCCTGCGGAACCCGGCGAAGCTGTTCGAGGGCGCCCGCTACGGCGCCGCGCTGGCGAGGCACCACGTGCGCCCCGCTGACCCGCCACGCGGTGGTGGAGGCGCACGGCACCGACCGGGTCGAGGCCGTGACGGTGGCGCGCCTGGACCGCGACTGGCGCCCCGTCCCGGGGACCGCCCGCCGGATCCCGTGCGACGCGCTGGCGGTGGGCCACGGCCTGGTCCCCGAACTGTCCCTGGCCACGAGCCTGGGCTGCGCGACGAGGACGGCACCGGACGGAACGGTGGCGCTGGAGGTCTCCCGGGACCAGCGCACCTCGGTCCCGGGCATCTGGTCGGCCGGCGAGACGGGCGGCATCGGGGGAGCCCAACTGGCGCTCGCCGAAGGCGAACTGGCGGCACACGCGATCGCGTCCAGCCTGGGCGGGCCCCACGGGAGGCGAGGCGGCGAACCGCCTCCGCCGCACCCGCACCCGTCTGCGCGCCTTCCGCGGACGCGATGGCCGCGGCCCACCGCCCCGGCGCGGGCTGGACGGCCTGGCTCCGCGAGGGACACGGACGTCTGCCGCTGCGAGGAGGTGCGGACGGCCGAGATCCGGGAGGCGACGGACGAGCTGGGCGCCCGCGACGCGCGTACGGTCAAGCTGCTGACCCGGGCCGGCATGGGCTGGTGCCAGGGCCGCATGTGCGGCCCGGCGGTGGCGGCCCTGTGCGGTACGGGCCCGACCCCGGACCGCAGGCCCCTCGCGTGCCCGGTCCCGCTCCGCCATCTCGCGGAACTCCCTTCGGACCCCGCCTAATCAGACCCCCCGGCCCTCTTGTGGCCGCCCCACACCCCTCAGTAAAATGTCACACACTACAAAGGAGTAACCATGCCCGACA
Organism: Streptomyces showdoensis; assembly: GCF_039535475.1. NCBI lineage: Bacteria > Bacillati > Actinomycetota > Actinomycetes > Kitasatosporales > Streptomycetaceae > Streptomyces > Streptomyces showdoensis. The sequence continues at coordinate 49,830 of NZ_BAAAXG010000017.1, forward strand.
GCACCACCGCACCCGCCACCACCCCCGGCACCTGGACCCCCGCCCGACCCTGGCGCGGCATCATGGTCGCCACCGCCCTGCCCCTGCGCGAGGACCGCTCCGTCGACTACGACGCCTACGCCGCCCACGTCCGCTGGCTGATCGACAACGGCTGCGACGGCGTGGTCCCCAACGGCTCGCTGGGCGAGTACCAGACGCTCACCGACGAGGAGCGGGCGCGCGTCGTCCGCACCGCCGTCGAGGCCGCCGGCGACGGTGCCAGGGTGATGCCGGGCGTCGCCGCGTACGGCAGCGCCGAGTCGCGCCGCTGGGCGGAGCAGGCCGCGGAGGCGGGCGCCGGTTCGGTCCTGCTGCTGCCGCCGAACGCCTTCCGCGCCGACGAGGAGGCCGTGCGCGCCCACTACGCGGACGTCGCGAAGGCCGGACTGCCGATCGTGGCGTACAACAACCCGATCGACACCAAGGTCGACCTGACCCCGCGCCTGCTCGCCCGGCTGCACGCCGACGGCGCCATCGTGGCGGTGAAGGAGTTCAGCGGCGACGTGCGCCGCGCGTACGAGATCGCCGAACTCGCCCCGGAGCTCGACCTGCTGATCGGCGCGGACGACGTGCTCCTGGAGCTGGCCCTGGCCGGTGCCGTGGGCTGGATCGCCGGCTACCCCAACGCGTTCCCCGCATCCTGCGCCGAGCTGTACCACGCCGCCGTCGCGGGCGACCTGACGACCGCGCTGCCGCTGTACAGGTCGCTGCACTCGCTCCTCCGCTGGGACTCGAAGACCGAGTTCGTGCAGGCCATCAAAGTCTCGATGGACCTCGCCGGCCGCCCCGGCGGCGCGACCCGCCCGCCGCGGCACCCCCTGTCGGGCGAGACGCTGTCGGCCGTACGCTCCGCCACGGAGAAGGCCCTGGCCGACGGCCACCACTGACAGCCCGCCGTCCCGCCGCACCGGCCGACGCCGACCACCGACCGAGGGGAACCATGCGCACCAGTCACGTCTACCACGCGGTCAACTCGCATACCGAGGGCATGCCGACCCGCGTGATCACCGGGGGAGTCGGGGTGATCCCCGGCGCCACCATGGCCGAGAAGCGCGTCCACTTCATCGAGCACCTGGACCACCTGCGCACCCTGCTCATGTTCGAGCCGCGCGGCCACTCCGCGATGAGCGGCGCCATCCTCCAGCCGCCGACCCGCCCCGACGCCGACTACGGGGTCCTGTTCATCGAGGTGTCCGGCCTGCTCCCGATGTGCGGCCACGGCACCATCGGCGTCGCCACGGTCCTGGTGGAGACCGGCATGGTCCCGGTCAGCGAGCCGGTGACGACGGTCCGGCTGGACACGCCGGCCGGGCTGGTCAGCGTGGACGTGAAGGTGGAGGACGGCGCCGCCCGCTCCGTCACCCTCACCAACGTCCCCGCCTTCAGCGCGGGCCTGGACCTCAAGACCGAGGTCCCCGGCTTCGGCACGGTCACCTACGACCTCGCGTACGGCGGCAACTTCTACGCCTTCGTGGAGCTCGACTCCATCGGGCTGCCCTTCGACCGGGCCCGCAAGGAGGACCTGCTCGCCTTCGGGCTGTCCCTCATGGACGCGATCAACGCGGGCCCGGACCGCCCGGTCCACCCGGAGGACCCGCACCAGGGCGGCGTGAAGCACGTCTACCTGGCCGCCCCCGGCTCGGACGGGCGCCGTTCGCGGCACGCCATGGCGATCCACCCCGGCTGGTTCGACCGCTCCCCGTGCGGGACGGGCACCAGCGCGCGGATGGCCCAGCTGCACGCGCGCGGACTCCTCGGCCCGGACCAGGACTTCGTCAACGAGTCCTTCATCGGGGACCGAGTTCACCGGCCGGATCGTGGGCGAGACCACGGTCGGGGGCCTCCCGGCGATCGTGCCCACGGTCACCGGCCGGGCCTGGATCACCGGCACGGGCCAGTACTTCCTCGACCCGACCGACCCCTTCCCGGCGGGATTCCTGCTGTGAGCTCCACGGAGGTGCGGACCACCGACTACCACACGGCCGGCGAACCCTTCCGGATCGTCGACCTGGCCGCCGCCGGCCTGCCGCCGCTGCCCGGCGACACCGTCGCCGAGCGCCGGGCCACCCTCCTCGGCCCGGGCGGCGACGGCACCGCGCCGCGCCCGGGCCCGCTGGACGGCCTGCGCCGGCTGCTCGTCCGGGAGCCGCGCGGCCACGCGGGCATGTACGGCGGCTTCGTCGTGCCCCCGGACGACGACGGGGCGCACCTGGGCGTCCTGTTCTGGCACAAGGACGGCTACTCGACGGCCTGCGGCCACGGCACGATGGCGCTCGGCGCCTGGGCCGTGGACTCCGGCCGGGTCGCCGTCCCCGAGGACGGACGGGACGTCGAGGTGCGGATCGACGTCCCGTCAGGGCGGGTCGCCGCGACCGTGCACCGCGCGGGAGGGCCGCACCACCGGCGTCACCTTCCGCAACGTCCCGGCCCGCGTGACCGGCCGGGCGGTCCCGGTCGCCACGAGCCTGGGCACGGTCGAGGTCGACCTCGCGCACGCCGGCGCCTGCTACGCCTCGGTCCCCGCCTCCGCGTTCGGCCTGCGCGTGGACCGCGCCGACCTGCCCGGACTGGTGGCCGCGGGCCGGGAGATCCGGGTCGCGCTGGCCGGCCACCCGGCGACCCGCCACCCGGGCCGGCCGCTGCTGTCCGGGGTGTACGGAGTGATCCTGTACGAGGACCTCCCCGACACCCCGGCCGGACCGCGCCAGCGGAACGTCACCGTCTTCGCCGACGGCCAGATCGACCGCTCGCCCTGCGGCTCCGGCACCTCCGCCCGGCTCGCCCTCCTCGCCGACGAGGGGCGCCTGAAGGAGGACGACACGCTGACCCACGAATCCGTCGTGGGCACGGTGTTCACGGGCCGGCTCGCGCCGGGAGGGGCGGGCCCGGAGGGCCTGGTGACCACCGTGACGGGCAGCGCGCACCGCACGGGCGAGCACCTGTTCACGCTCGACCCCTACGACGCCCTCGGCTCGGGGTTCGCCCTGTGACGGCCACCCC